>JAFGTU010000113.1 GCA_016933985.1 Sedimentisphaerales bacterium
CCCTGGATCAAAGCGGCCAGTGGCAGATCTACTGGAACCTGCAAAATACCCTTGTCGCATGACTGCCAGAAAATGATTTCACACCCTTTCTTCTGCAAACATGAAAAATTTACTGGACAACGCCCGACAGGACGACTATATTACGTTGTTTGGGTGAATTGGCAGTTTGTAATTTCTGACAGGGGTCACTGATTATGGCACATAAAAAGGGACAAGGCTCTTCGAGAAACGGCAGAGACAGCAATGCTCAATTTAGAGGCATTAAGCTGAGCGGCGGTCAGACCGCCAAGGCCGGCTCGATAATCGTTCGACAGTGCGGAACAAAGTTCTTCGCGGGATCGAATGTCAGCATGGGCAAGGACTACACGCTCTTTGCGACCACGGACGGCACTGTCAAATTCCAGGGCCGAAAAATTCACGTAGTCTGAATGCGTGGATATTGTTGCGACAGAGAAGGATGGTCCTAAGCCATCCTTTTTTTGTGTCGAGGCCGTAATGAACCGTAAAAGATGCATCTCTTCGGTTTTCCCGCTCTTTCCACTCGCATTGCTCTTGACCGCAACTTTCCTCACGGGCGCCGCCTTCGCCGACGGACTTGAATCAACTGGCAATACCGACGGCGTCCTCACCTGGAGCCTCGGAACGCTCGAACCGGGCCGGTCGAAAACCGAAACCGTAGTCTTCGCTTGCGCCGCCTCGCGCGAGAAACTTATGGCCCTCATGGAACCGACACGCCCCGACTTGAAATTCCCCGTCGCCCCCGGCGAGCCGGCAGCGGCGCCAATCCTATGGATCGGCAACGACGCCACTGATTTTGCCCTCAATGTAGCCGGCGCATTCTTCTGGGAGGGCAGACGCCAGGCCCTCAAGTCCGAGCGCGGCGGCCAGCTCAGCCGCTTCGCCTATTATCTCCGCTATAATGACGGCGAGCCCAAGCGCGCCGGCACATCCATAACCAGCGAAGGCAGCCTCGAAAATCTCCGCATCGCCCGGCCCGCCCGCCTGCTCGGCAGCACGCAGGCAAAAGCCCAACTCGAGACCAGCGACAAAAAGCTGCGAATCGACATCCGCGCCGCGATGGCCAGCGGCCATGCCGCCCTCGTCGAATTCGTCCTGACCAATATCCTGGATTCACCGGTGGCCGATGTTGAACTAAGCGTATATTCAAACCTCGAATCCGCACACTCGCACGAAGACGACTACAGCATTCTTGACCGCGATATAGGCGGGATCCTCGTCATCGACCCGCCAACCGGCGTATGCGTCGCCATGGCAGGGCTGAGAGAACCGGCCACAGGCTACTCGGGCACGTGGCCGTCTGAAAGTCAACTGCGATCGGGCCGAGGAATCCCCTTTGCCGATTGGAAGACGTTTGCAGGCATAGCGCACGTCCGCCGGCAATTATTGAGGACCGCTATCCCGCATCCGCCCGCCCCCTACGTCGAGCCGACCGAGCCGCAGACCAGGACTCTCACCGAACCCGAGGCAGCCGCCCTGCTCGAAACCGATTGGCTATTCCAAGCCGACAATCGACCCACAATTAAGCGCATCTCGGACGAGATTTTCTGGGCCCGCAAATTGTCCGCCAGGCTGACAGAAGAAAGCGACCCGTTGAACCTCAAGAGCGATTTGGACGAGCTGGACCGGCTCGAAGAGCAAGTCGCCGCCCTTAAAGACAATGCCACTGAAGCGGAAATCCGCCGATTGTACTTGGCAGTGCGCTCCGTCAAACGCCGGATTGCGTTTGCAAATCCCGTCCTGGATTTCTCCACCGTTATGTTCATCGACAATCCGTACCCGCAGGGCGCCGAATGGCCCCACCAGGCCAGGCACCGAAACGGCATGATGGCCGTCCCGGGCGGAAGGCTGCTCATTCTCGACGGCCTAAATCCTGGCGGAACCATCCGCAAGCTCGCCCCGGATCAGCCCGGCAGCTTCTGGAAGCCCGACCTCTCCTTCGATGCAAAAAAAGCCCTATTCTGCTACAAGGCCCACGACCAGGCATCTTTTCACCTCTATGAAATCAACCTTGACGGGACGGGCCTGCGGCAACTGACCTTCGGCGACTACGACGACATCGACCCTATCTACCTGCCCGACGGCCACATAATCTTCTCCACCACCAGAGCCAACACGTATATCCGCTGCATGCCCTATACATACAGCTACGTCCTGGCACGCTGCGACGCCGACGGCGGCAACATCTACCTCATCTCGCAAAACAACGAAACCGACTGGCTCCCCGCCCTGCTCAACGATGGACGCATAATATACTCAAGATGGGAATACCACGATAAGGCATTATGGCGGATTCAAAGCCTCTGGACCACCAACCAGGACGGCACGGCAACAGCCGCCTTCTGGGGCAATCAAAGTGTCTGGCCCGACCACCTCGCCGAGGCAAGGCCAATCCCCGCCAGCCGGCGAGTTATGTTCACAGGCCTGGCCCACCACAACTGGTTCGACGGCTCTATCGGCATCCTCGACCCGCAAAAAGGCTTCAACATCCCGCACGGCTTAACGAAAGTAACAGCCGATACGCCCTGGCCAGAATGTGGCCGGCCCCCTCTCGACCCGCACGAATCCCCTGATTACCACCCATCCGGCAAGTTCACCGCTTACAAATCGCCATACCCGCTAAGTGAAGAGGAATTCCTCGTCTCGGCCCGCAGCAGGGACAAGTTCCGATTGTACCTGATGGATGTTTACGGCAATCGCGAGCTGATTTACGAAGGCGCACACCATATCTGGTATGCGATGCCCCTGGTCCCCCGGCAACGCCCGCCAGCGCAGGCCGACCGCGTCGCCTGGCCCGGAACGGACAAGGACAGAGAACAGCCCCAGCCGGGCACGTTTTACAGCCCCGACGTCTATCAGGGAGTCCCCGACCTGCCCCGAGGCAAAGCAAGATATCTGCGAGTAATCCAGATGGACGCACGCACCTATTCGAGCTGGACACGGGATGGACGCTTTTCCGGCCCCGTCGTTTCGCTCGTGCAGGATGACGGCGTCAAGCGCATCCTCGGAACCGTCCCAATCGAACCGGATGGCTCGGTGTATTTCAAGGTCCCCGCCGGCCGGACCCTGCACTTCCAGCTCCTCGATGAGTACTATCGCGCCCTGCAGACGATGCGTTCCTTCTCCGGCGTGATGCCGGGCGAGCAGCGAGGCTGCCTCGGCTGCCACGAGATGCACAGCACAGCCGTCCCCAACAAAGCCGGCGCAGCCCTCCGACGCGACCCTGCCGACCTTACCCCCCCGCCCTGGGGCGACAAAAGCATCAGCTATACCCGCTTCGTCCAGCCGGTCCTCGATAAATACTGCGGAAAATGCCATCAAGGCAACGGCCAGGCCCGAAAAAAGCTCGACCTGACCTTGAGGCCCGGATACCTGATGTTCAACGAACCCTATGTTACACTGGTCGGAGGCGCCCAGTTCAGCGGCATCGACCCACAAAGAAAAGGAATAGCCGGGGCAATCATGGCCGAAAACTACGCCCAGAGCGACCCCGAAAGCTATGTAACCCTCCGCCCCATGCAGTGTCTATCATATACAAGCAAACTAATCGACATCGCAATGACCGGCAGCCACAACGACGTGAAGGTCGATCCTGTAAGTCTCCGAAAGCTAATCGCCTGGGTCGATACCAACTGCCCATATCGCGGCGATGAGGACATCCGCGCAATCCCCGACCCAGAATTCGCAGGCATCGAACAGCTCCCCATCCGCCCGAAAGTAGCCACCGCACCGATCATCCCCCGCCCATAAAATTCAGGAATGAAGGGCCTTGATTGCCCCACCCCTCTTGGGTACAATCTTCAAAATAGGTAGGTGGGTTCTGCCTGATTTTTGTGAAATCGTTTATCGCCGGAAAACGTCTTATTTTATGTCCGAATCTTGCGTCAAAGCCGCAAAAAGCTGTCTTTCGGTTGACAGCCC
>JAFGTU010000114.1 GCA_016933985.1 Sedimentisphaerales bacterium
ACCAGCAGCGGCGGGGCCGGCGGCAACCCATATCCCGGGACGCCCGCATACGAGATATTCCACGAGGCCAGCGGCGATTTCATCGTTGATTTCGCCCCGAATCTCGTTGACTACGGCAGTGCGGGGTGGTGGGTGGAGATGAAGTTCACGGACCTGGACCCGGCAAAGACGTACACGTTCGTAGGGACCGTCATCCGGTCGTCGAGCTACTCGGCGCGGATAACGCTTGTTACTGTCTCAGATGCCGACGTTTATACCAATAACAGCAGTATCCCGCCTGCACATCCGGATTGGGTGGGCACGGATACGACGAAGCTACAGGCAGGGGATAACAGCAGCACCGGTTATATAGTTCGGTGGGATGACATCGTGCCAGGGGCTGATGGCGATTTCACAATCAGGTCCGAGGCCACGGCCGATTCCGACGGCGGCAGAGCGTATCCCATCAACGGCTTTATGCTCCAGCAGACCGGCGCGGTGGGCAACCGCCGACCGCTCGTCGATGCAGGCGGCGATCAGACAGGATGGCTCAGGAGCAGTTCGATTACCGTCCAGCTCGACGGGGATGTATCCGACGACGGTCAAGGCGACCCGAACGGCTACCTTGCCGTGCAATGGACGCGGACCGGCGGCACAGGCGAGGGGCCGATACTGTTTAAGCCCGGCAGCAATATCGCGGATCCTTGTCTTGTAATCTATGACTTCGGGAGTTATGAGCTTCAGCTCGAGGCCACCGACGGGGCGCTATCCGACAGCGATACCATGACGATTACGGTTAAACAGGGCCTCAAGGGCGACTTGGTCATAGATAACAAGGTCGATTGGATGGACATGGCGGATTTCTGCGAGCTATGGCTGGACGAGCGCGGCAGCGAGGCCGACCTTGTCAATGATGACGGCGTCAACGAGACCGACTATGCCGTTTTGGCGGGCAACTGGTGGACGGAAACGCTGGATGCACTCGTTGAAATCAGCGAGTTCATGGCCGACAACAAGGACACCATATCCACCGTTTACGAGCCCGGCGGCGAGGAGCACTCGCCCGACTGGATCGAGATTCATAACCTGGACGCCAACGCCGTCGATTTAGGCGGCTGGTATCTGACCGACGACGCGAGCGATTTGGACAAGTGGCGGCTTCCTTACGGATTCATCATCGGTGGCGGCGGATACAGAATTGTGTTCGCATCCGGGCTGGGCGATAGCGTTAATCAATTCGTCGATGCTTACGGTTACTACCACACGAATTTCCAGCTCGGCAAGGACGGCGAGTACCTGGCGCTGGTCTCACCGGGCGGGCTCAAAGTGGTGCATGAGTACGCCGACTACGAATACGACGACGACAAATTCGGGTATCCACCGCAGAAAGAGGACTATTCCTACGGGATTCTCGGCGCATCGAAGCGGTATTTCTCGACGCCGACCCCGGGAGAGAAGAATATCGCCGAATTCGAGGGATTTGTGGCGGACACGCAGTTCAGTCACCGGCGAGGCTTTTACTATTCTGATTTTTACGTTCAGCTTGCCACGGAGACGAGCGGCGCGACCATCCGCTATACGACCGACGGCAGTGCTCCATCGGATTCGCACGGAGCGGTTTACGTGCCCGGCAATGCGATTCATATAACGACGACGACGTGCCTTCGGGCCGGGGCTTTCAAATCGGGGTGGATGCCCTCCAACATCGACACGCAGACGTACATCTTCCCGGAAGACGTGCTCGGCCAGGCCACGAATCCATCCACGGGCGCGCAAGTCGTTCCCACGGGGTATCCGGCCTCGTGGGGCAGTATCGCCGGGGATTACCAGGTCGATCCGGAAATCGTCAATAACGCCGTCGCCGAGAATCGCCTTACCGCGAGTGACATGCGCTCGGTCCCCACGTTTTCGCTCGTTCTCGACCCGGAAGACTTGTTCGGCAGCAGGCAGATATATCTATCCGGCGACGGCGTCGAGAGGCTCTGCTCCATAGAGTTGATTAACGGCGACGGCAGTACGGGATTCCACGAGAACGGGACAATCCAGATTCAGGGTGGCTCGAGCACGGGCCGATGGAAGTCCAAGAAGCTCTCGATGCGCTATAAGTTCAAGGAGTTCATGAGCAATGGAACGCCCACCGGCGGAACGACAAAGCTCAATTACCAGCTCTACCCGGATGCGCCGATCAATCAGTACGACAACATCATCTTCGACGGCGTGCTGAACAATTCATGGAGCCACGGGACAGACGCAGGCCAGCGGGCAAACTGCATGTTCATCCAGGACCAGTACGTCGGCGACCTTCACAATGCGATGGGCGGGCATTCGCCCCGCGGCCTGTTTGCTCATATTTATCTCAACGGGCTGTATTGGGGGATGTATTACGTGCACGACCGCCCGGACCACGCCTGGGCCCAAGAGATGTTCGGCGGCGACAAGGAGGAGCAGCACGCCCTCAAACACAACAAAGTCACCATCAATAACGGCAATGGAAACAGCGCCGTAGGGAGCTACAATGCGATGCTCTCGGCCGGGGCCGCCGCCGGCGCCAACTCGACCAATCTTGCATTGTGGGAAACGCTTACCGATAAGCTCGACGTCGATAACTTCATCACCTACGTTCTCGCTCACTGGTTCCCCGGTACGGACGATTGGTGCAGCGCGACGTCGGCGAAGAACATCTATTACACATGCCGGGATGCTTCCGAAGGCAGGTGGAGGTTCCACACCTGGGACGCCGAGCATACGATGAAGGGCGGCACCGTCGGCTTCGAGGTAAGTCCGCACGGCCTTCATACATCGCTCAAGCCCAACATCGAATACAAGACGAGATTCGGCGACTTGGTGCATCGCTTCTTCTACAATAACGGCGTAATGTCGGGCCTCAATCCCTACAATATGTACCTGGCGAGGATGACCGAGATCGACAGGGCAATCGTGGGCGAGTCGGCCAGGTGGGGCGATGCCTGGGATTCGACGCCCCGCACACGAGAGCAGTGGCTGAATGTGCAGTTGGGGAAACTCAGCTCTCTCAATGGTCGGCCGCATATATCGTTGACAGGCTTAGATCGGCGGGGCTCTATCCGAGCGTGGCTGCGCCGGTGTTCAGTCGGGACGGGGGCTGGAGCGGTGCAGGACTCGATATAACCGTAACCGGCAGCGGCACTATCTGGTACACTGCCAACGGCAGCGATCCGCGTCTGCCCGGCGGCGACACTAATCCCGATGCCACAGCCACTACCAACGGCGCATCTATCCATATCGGAGCAAGCACTTGTCTGAGGGCGCGAGTAAAGAGCGGAAGCACATGGAGCGCGCTTAACGAGGCGGCGTTTGCAATAGGCCCCGTCGCGGATAACCTGAGGATTACCGAGATTATGTACCATCCCGGGGCGACCGGCGACCCGAACGATCCGAATGAGGAATACATCGAATTGAAGAATATCGGCGCAGCGCCTATCAACTTGAGGCTCGTGAGCTTCACCAACGGAATCGATTTCACGTTCGGCGATATCGTGCTGGCTCCGGGCGGGTATGTAGTGATTGTCAAGGACCGCGCGGCGTTCGAGGCTCAGTATCCGGCATTTACCGGCGTTATTGCGGGCGAATACACCGGCAGCCTCGACAACGCGGGCGAGCGGGTTGAGCTGAAGGACGCCCTGGGCCGGGGCATTTTGAACTTCAGCTTTAAGGACGGCTGGCGCAGCATCGCCGACGGGCAGGGCTTTTCCCTGACAATAATAGACCCGACCTACCCCGACGTGAATAGCTGGGGCGAGCAAAACTCCTGGCGGGCAAGCGCCTACGTGGGCGGCTCGCCCGGCTGCGACGACAGCGGAATTATCCCCAACCCGGGCGATATCGTTATCAACGAGGTATTGGCCCATTCGCACGACGCCGAATCGGACTGGATAGAGCTGCACAATACGACCGGGACGCAGATCGATATCGGCGGCTGGTATCTAAGCGACAGCGGGTATCTGTTGCAGAAATATCAGTTCGCCCCGGGCACGAAGATCGACGCATACGGCTATCTTGTCCTTCACGAAGACGCGAATTTCGGCGATAGCAGCTCCGATCCGGGCAAGATCATCGGCTTTGCATTCAGCGAAAACGGCGACGAGGTGCATCTAAGCTCCGCACAAGGCGACGTCCCGACCGGGTACCGCGCGGTCGAGGACTTCGGCGCCTCATATACGGGCGTATCGTTCGGCAGGTACTATAAGAGCAGCACGGACAGTTATAACTTCGTGCCGATGGACCACAATACGCCGAGGGCGGCCAATTCTTATCCGAAGGTCGGCCCAATAATCATCAGCGAAATTATGTATAATCCCGACTGGCCCGCGGGCGGGATGTACGCCAACGACAGATACGAGTATATCGAGCTTTACAATGTCACTTCATCGCCGGTGAAGCTCTATCGCGACGACAAGGCCCTGCCCTGGCAGTTCTCCGAAGGGATAGAATTCGTCTTCCCCGATGCGCCGGACGAAGTAACGATAGCGGCTCACGACTATATTGTCGTCGTCAAGGACGTCGATGCCTTCAGGTGGCGCTATCCGAGCGTGCCGGCGGGAAAGATTTTCGGCCCGTACGACGGGCAGTTGAGCAACGGCGGCGAACAGGTCGAAATCAGCATGCCGGGAGATACGGATACTTTCGGCAGACAGTATTACATTCGCATCGACAGGGTCGGCTACAGCGACGGCTCGCACCCGCAAGACGCCCCCGGCGGCATCGACCTGTGGCCCACGCAGGCCGACGGCACCGGCATGAGCCTGACTCTAATAACCCCCAACCTCTACGGCAACGATCCGAACAACTGGACAGCAGAATCTCCGAGCCCCGGCGGGCCTTAACCGGCATTGTCACTCGATGGACCGGAAAAAACCGATTGTGAAGAGGATAGGGCTTATCGTAATGCCGGGAAACAAGAGCCTAAGGAAGAATTGAAAGTTTAGTCTATTCGGTTGAGAATGTTAGTTCGCTTGATACTACCGCTTGCCGATTGTCGGTTACGGTCAGGAACCAGATTGTTGCTTCGTTGGGCGGAGCCGGGGCGACAATTTGCTCGGCTTCAATAGTTGCAGGGATGGTTTGCCATTGCAGCTTGTTGATTAGAGTGGTTCCCGTGGTGTAATGCAGGTGGGCGGAGGCGGGAATGCTCGAACACGCCGCGCGGATCTTGCCGTCTGCTATTTGCGGTTTTGTGACTGTGCACAGCGGGGTATCATTCTTCAGGTATTGGTCTATGAAAAAGCCGATTTCTCTTGGCGCCCAGCCGTCCGGGTGGCTGTGGGGCATATTGACGGTGATGCGGAAATTGCGTTCGCCTTTGACGAGCCCGTACGTCTTTGCATAACTGTCGAGCGGATAGGCGAAATCGTTGGTGCCGTTGACGAAGAATACGGGCATCGCGGCCGAGCCTATATACATCGAAGGGTCCCACAGTCGGACCCACTTATCCTTCTGCTCCGGCGTCATCTTCGCAAATCGCCCCAGCCAGCAACTGTTCTCGTGGAGAAAGCCACAGCCGTAAACAGGCACCGCCGCCTTGAAGCGATTATCGAGTCCCGCCACGATACATGTCAGATATCCGCCCCAGCTTATTCCGGTAAGTGCGGTTTTGTCGGCATCAACTTCCTCGAAACTGCGGATCAAAGAATGCGCAAGGATGACACCTGCGACGGCATGATAAGTCCATTGTTCCTGAGAAGGCTGATCGATAGCGCCGAACTTCTCGTTGTCATCTTGGCCGGGCCCGCCATCGGCAAGTCGTTTACGGCCCGGGCCGCAGCCGGCAAGGTCCATGGCAATAGCTGCGTATCCGCGCTTTGCCCATAGCTCGGCCCACTCCGTAAATGCCGTCCCTCCTCCCCCATGAACCAGCACAACCGCCGGGAAAGTCTTCTCTCCTACACTCTTTGCATCTAACGTAGCGGGGCTCGCATAGTAGGCAAATACGCGTGTCGGGCGATTCTTGTAGGGTTCCGCCTCATAGTAAAGCGACCGTACAGGGCTGTTTTGGTCGGCCCATTCGTACTCCGGCGGCCTGCTCAAAGAGATCAAATCCCACGGTGTAGTCGAAGGAAGCGATTTGGCAGGGGCAATGATGTCGCTGTTCTTTCGCAGCGTCGTACAGCCTGGATTGGCCAATAAGAATAGCAAGGCGAATACGATGCTTATTGCTTTGAGTCTTCTTAGGGGCATCAGATTACTCATTTCCATGTATGCAAGGCTATTTGGCGGGATTGCCTGCCTTGATTAGGATTTCCATCAGTTCGTCGTCGGTCAACGTGATGGGATTACCTTTCATGCTGCTGGATTTTTGGGCCTTTTGTACGGCTTCGGCGTAGTGTTTTTCTTCGAGGCCGAATTCATGCAATGCAGGTGTCTTTAGAGTTGAGCAAAGGTTTTGCAGCCATTCTAATCCTTCGTCGGCGGAGGCATTGGGGTCTCCGGTCAGAAGAGCAGCTATGTTATCGTATCGCGCTAATGCACGCGAATCGCCTTCTCGCTGTTGCAAGGCCCGGATATTAGCCTCCATAACGTGAGGCAGCAGCGCGGCGCATATCACGCCGTGCGGCGCCTCCGTCATCCCGCCCAAAGGCCCGGCGAAGCCGTGGACGGCTCCGAGCTTGGCGTTGGCCAGGGCCAGGCCGCCGAATAGACTCGCCAGCGCCATATCCTCGCGGGCAACTCCATTACTCCCGTCTTCGTAAGCCGCTCGCAGTGAGCGGCCGGCCCTTTTAATACCTTCGCGGCAAATACCGTCGGTAAGGGGGTTGGCCTTGTTGGAGACGTAGGCCTCGATCAACTGCGTCAGGGCGTCCAGGCCCGTTGCAGCGGTGACGGCCGGCGGCATCGAGTAGGTCAGCTCCGGGTCAACTATCGCTACGCTGGGCAGCATCAGCGGGCTTCGCATACTCACCTTGACCTTGTGCTCGGGCACACCGAGCACTGCATTGCGTGTCACCTCGGCGCCGGTTCCCGCGGTAGTTGGAATCGCTATGTGCGGGACCGGGTTTTGGGTTATCGGCTTGCCGAGGCCGACGACCTCAAGGTATTCCTCAAGGCTCCCGGTGTTGGTCAGCATGGCGGCAATCGCCTTGCCCGTATCGAGTGCGCTTCCTCCGCCTATACTGATGACCATGTCACTTCCGGCCTGCCTGGCCGAGCCGACAGCTTGCTTGACTATCGTGGTCGTCGGCTCGCCGGGAATACTGAAGGTTTCGCTCTCGACGCCGGATGCCTTCAACCGCTTGATGAGAGGCTCGGCTCGCTCGGCGCTGCGCCCGGTAACTACGAAGGCGCGCTTGCCCATCGAGGCGGCGGCCTGCCCGACCTCGTTAGCCGAGCCTCGACCGAAGATGATTCGTGTCGCAGTGGCGAATTCGAATCTCATAACGACCTCGCGTTTAGTCCCATCCCTGCTCATCCGGGAAGATGTTTGAGTACTTAACGCTGGTTCTGGGCTGGGCCATCATATCGGCGACCGTATCGCGCCACTTCTGATAATGGGCCGTCTCCTTATGCCTGGCCGGGTCGTCGGAGGTGCGATAGACCTCGACCAGCACGAAGCGAGTCGGGTCATCCTTCTGTTGAATTACGTCGAATCGCGCAATACCGGGCTCCCGGACGCTGTTGCCGGCGTTCTCAACGCTGGCTGCCTTGAACGCCTCGACCTGGTCGGCCTTGACCTGTACGTGAACGTGGACTACTAACATGGTTTTCTCCTTTTTGCGTATAGTCTTCAGCCGGGAGTTTACCAGACCGGGGCCATGCGCACAAAGGATTCTTGACCGCGCCGGGGGGACGTCCCTATACTCTTTCAGATGAATCTATTGAACAATTAAGAGGCGCTACTTATATGAAGAAGCATTTGACCGGTCTAATCGCCGCTCCTCATACGGCTATGCACCCCGACGGCAGCTTGAATCTGGAAATGATTGTCAGGCAGGCCCGATGCCTGACAGACAACAGCGTCGAAGGCGCATTCGTTTGCGGCTCGACGGGCGAGAGCATCTCGCTTAGCACGGCCGAGCGCATGCAGATAGCCGAGCGTTGGAAGGACATAGTCGGCGATGCGCTGCCGGTAATCGTGCACGTGGGCCACCACAGCCTTGTCGAAGCCAAGGCCCTCGCTGAGCACGCCCAGAATAAGGTCGGTGCGCACGCGATCGCCTCCCTGGCGCCGAGTTACTTCAAGCCCCGCAGGCTCGAAGACTTGGTGGGCTTCTGCGCCGAGGTGGCGGCTGCTGCGCCGCATACGCCGTTCTATTATTATCACCAACCCGGATTAAGCGGCGTATCGTTCCCCATGCCGGAGTTTCTGAGAATGGCCGGCGAGAGAATCCCGAACCTGGCAGGATTAAAGTTTTCCGACGGCGACCTCATGGGCTTCGGGCAGTGCCTTGATTTCGCCGAAGACAGGTTCGATATACTCTTCGGGGCGGATGAGGCGCTGCTTGCGGCTTTGGCCCTCGGCGGGCGCGGCG
>JAFGTU010000115.1 GCA_016933985.1 Sedimentisphaerales bacterium
AATTCGCCCGATTCTATCCTCTCCTGCAAATGAGCCAGCACCTTCTTCTGGTCCTCGTTCAGCGTCACCTCCTGCGTGGGAATCGCTAATCCTTCCGGAATGGCAGGCAGCGCACTGAGAATTTGTCTGCGCCCGATCTTGACAATCCCTTTTTCAGCCAGTCGCTTAAGCGGCTCCGCCCCGCAGCCGACGGCGTCGAGGACCGTCTGCACTTCCAGCCCGGAGTCCGCACAAACCGCTTGCCTGCCTCGCAGGAAATCCGCGATCAGCCTCTGCTTGCCGCCACGCAGCCCCTCGATAGTTAATTCAGTCCCCTCGGCCAGATAAACATACTTTTGCGTCTTGACCCCCGCCCCCTTCTTCACCGCCCCCGGCACCATCGCCGCCAGGACTTGCCCTAACGGACAAACATAGTAGCTGCTGATCCACCGCGCCAGCTCCATCAACTCCGCATCAATCAACGGCCCCTCATCGGCCACCTTCGATACGGTTTTGAGCTTGCGCCCCCGCCCAACTGCCAGGAATGATTCCTCCTTCGGCACATCCGCCCAGGTACAGAACCCGAACTCCGCCTTATTCTTCCTCCCGAAAGGAACCTCCACCCTCTGCCCCACCGCTATCGGCCATATCCCATCCGGCACAAGATAATCAAACTCCGCATCAGCAGCAGACTCAAACGCCACACGAACAATATGCCCGCGCCCGGCGCTGCTCTCGTGCCCGGACAGGCGCAAATCACCACCGCTGTCATTCCCGCGCAGGCGGGAATCCATCTCCCCAAACAAACTCTCAGTCCCACATTTACCCATCAACCACTTTGCCTTCAATCCGACAGGGTGGCAGCCTCAAGCGCAGCTTGGGGATGGCCAACTTTTTACCGCTCCGCAGTGTCCTTTCTATGCCCTTTCGCCTCGGTGAGATAGCCTATCCTGGATTTTGACTTGGCCGTCGGCATTACCATTTCTGATAGTATTTTGAACACAAGTTTGAATTGTTCATCGTATTGACGTTCCATAGCCTCGATCTTCCGCCTCAGAGCGGAGTTTGTGGCCAGAATCTCACGTAGTTTGACAAATGTTCTCATTATCGCGATATTGACTTCAACGGCTTGTTTGCTTCGCAGCACGCTCGATAACATGGCTACGCCTTGCTCTGTGAACGCATACGGCAGCGCAGATGAGAACTTGAGCGATGCGAGGTGATCACAATTTGTGACCACCTGTTCCTTTTCTTCCTTTGTAAGCTGGAACATGAAGTCGGCTGGGAACCGGGCGATATTCCGTTTAACCGCCTGGTTTAGCACCCTTGTCTCCACTCCATAGAACTCGGCTAAGTCCTTGTCTAATATGACCTTATCCCTTCTGATGAGCAGAATGCTCCTATGTATTCGCTCGGCAGGAATAATCAATCCGGTCTCTTCAGACATTGCCAAACACTCCTATAGTCCGCCATAGTCATGAGGTCACAATCTGTGACAACCTGTGTTATAGACAATAATAGGAATCAGGTGAACATGAATCTTGCTGCTGAAACGGCATTTCTCCCAAACATGCAATCCCATACTGACGATACTCATCCCCCTGAATAGACTCCATCTTCACGGCGGTTTTCCGATTTCTCGTTTATGAACGTATCGTCGCGTACATCCAGGCCGAGCTTGGCTATCAGGGCCTTGAGATAGTCAAGGTGCGGGCACGGCGGCGAGTGATAGTTGTCTTTCGTTATACAGGAAGACAACTGGACGACGATTCTCTCTTTGCCCATCCCCTCGTTTTTCTTGAGCCGACGGACCAGGTTGGTCAGCTTGCGATGGATCGCCTTGCCGCAGCACCCGCCGCACGTCATATTCAGCACGCGGTACACCTTGTCTTTAGGGTACGCCGCAAACCCGCCGGTGCGATCAAAGAACGCCCTCTCGCACCCGTAGCCGGAGCATCGCTCCTTGACAATATGACACTGCACAATAGCAACGTAGTCCTTGTCTCTCAAATCCATAGCCGGCCCCCAATAACCTCGTCCACTGTCAGATAATGCCAAACGCCATCACCGGCGCGCCGGGAAAGGCCACCGAGGAATCCGAATGCCCGAGGATTACCCCGTCATTCGAGCACCTGATCGTATCGAGCAGCTTTCCGAACGCATTATAAATCTTCGCCACCACTTGCCCCCGCTTGACGATGTCGCCCGGAGCCCCGGAAAACCTGATAATACCGCTGCCCGAGCTCGCAGGCTCCGATGAAAAACTCAGCGTCTTTCCCTTCAACGTCTCTGGAATCTCGTAATGCGGAAGCTCGTCTGCGGCCTCGACCATCCCTAAGTAGCGGAGAATCCCCTCGATGGCGTTCAACCCGTACTTCACGTTTTGCTCGTTCACCACGTAAGACTCGCCCAGTTCGAGCGTCAGTGCGGGGATATTATCGCGAAGCAGCGTATAAGAAAGGCTCTTAGCCGACTGCTCCGTCTCGGCAACGACCAAAAAGCCCGTCTTCTGGGCAATCGCCTTGGCTTGCTCGTATGCTTTCTTTCCCCCCGGCCCGGGATCGATATCGACTACTGTGTAAGGAATCGACTTCATCCAGTCATTGTGAAGATCAACGACAAGGCTGGGCTTGGTCCCCTTGATAGTGCCCAGTATCCGGTCGGCAATCCTCTCGGCCAGAGACCCGTTCTCACTGCCCGGAAACGACTTGTTGAGGTCCTCACGGCTCAACGTGATATAACGCGAAGCAGTATCAAAACCGATCGGGTTCATCAGCGGAAAGGCATAGACCGACCCCCGCAAGAGGCGCTGCCTTTGAATCCTCTTGAAGACCTCTTGTATCGTGACCATGCCGGTAACCTCATCGCCGTGGATGCAGGCGGTAAGCCAGACGACTGGCCCCGCATTAACACTCTCGACGGACATAAAGGGCAGCCTCCGCCGCGACAAATCCGAACCAGTCAGAATCTTCAAGAATGAATACCTGACCTTCTGAGGAGTCTTCTTATTCTTTTCAGGTCTCACGTTTGTATCTTCCCTTCTTCTTGCGTTTTTTCTTTGCCTTTTGTGAATCCGTCTTCTCAACGCCTTTCTTGAGGCCGAAGTGCTCGGTTGCTATCTCGTTGATGTAATCGCCGATAGCCAGCGATGCGGTCGCAGCCGGCGACGGGGCATTAAGCACGTGGATCGAGTTGCGCTCTCTCTTGATGAAGAAGTCGTCAATCAATTCGCCTTTAGGGCCGAGCGCCTGCGCCCGCACGCCCGCCTTGCTTGGCTTAATATCCTCAGCCCCCAGCGAAGGTATAAGCCGCTGCAGGCCCCGCAGGAAGGCCTTCTTGGAAAACGCCCTTCTGTACTCGCCGAGTCCGTACATCCAATTCTTCATAAACATCCGCCACGTCCCCCAGTGCGCCAGCGAATCCCAGGCATCTTTCAGGCTGAAATCCGTCTTGCCGTACCCCTCCCTCTTGAATGAGAACACCGCGTTCGGCCCGCACTCGACCGACCCGTCGATCATCCGCGTAAAATGCACCCCCAAGAACGGAAACGCCGGGTCCGGAACCGGGTATATCAGGGCCTTGACCTTATCCCTCGCCGACTCGGTCAACTCATAATAGTCGCCGCGAAACGGAATTATGCGCACTCCCGGCTCGACACCGTCCAATTTCGCCACCCTGTCGCACTGCAAACCCGCGCAGTTAATGACGTATTTCGTGCCAAAGCCCACCCGGTTCGTCACAACCTTCGTATAGAAATCGTGCCTCTCGAATCCCGCAACCTCATGGCCGGTGAGCACCTTATTGCCACTCCCCGGGGCTTCTATCAGCTCAGCCAGTTTCCCTGCAACCTGGACAAAATCAATTATCCCCGTGCAGGGCACCCATATCCCCGCAATCCCCCGGCAGGCAGGCTCAATCTCCTCGATCCGCTCGGCCCCGATCTTCTCAATCCCCTCAATCTCATTAGCCCGGCCCTTCTCGATAAGCTCATCGAGGCGCCCAAGCTCCTTTTCATTTGTCGCAACGATTACCTTGCCGCAGATATCGTGGGCAATCCCGTGCTCAGCCGCGAAATTCACAAGCTCTTTTCGACCCTTGGCGCAGGTTCGGGCCTTGGCCGAGCCGGGCTTATAGTACAGCCCGGAATGAATCACCCCCGAATTATGACCAGTCTGATGCGCCGCCAGAGCATCTTCCTTCTCCAGCACCGCAAGGCGAATACCAGGATGCCCCGATGCAATCTTGTAAGCCGAGGCAAGCCCAACAATCCCCCCGCCGATAATAATAACCTCAAAATCGACATTCTGCATAATTCTATGAATCCCGAATTACCTATTATTGGCAAACCGTCTCAGGAAACCCGACAGGCGATTCTCGCACGCCCAACAGAATCTGTCAAGTCTCGCCAACGCAAACGCGCACAGGAGGCGCTTATCCCAATACCGTGAGGCTCAATATCTGACGCAAATTAGCGACAAATGCACGGAAACAGGCGAAAAAGCGTGCCGCCTTTGCCGTTTTTCGCGCATCATATTGAGAAAAAGCTGGCAACAAGCCCAACTGCAAGCCGAATCCGTCCGAAAAAATCACTTCCTGAAGGAATTCTCTGGACATTCCGCGACAAATATGATACGTTAAACTACAGTTGTTAGGATTATACAGAGAAATATCCGAATTGACTGGAGGTGGAAGTAATGAAGGCCGAACGGATTCCCAAACCAGCACTCGCATTTGCACTAATCTTCGTATTGAACGCCATGCCAATCTCTGCCGAGACAAACCTCGACACATCCGGCTCCAAAGCGGATATGTGGTTCGACTGTTGGAACTGTCCATACCAATGCCACGGCGACGCCGACTGCCAGGCCCAGGGCAGCATGATCACGAAATACAGAGTCTTCACCAATGACTTGGAGATTATCTACGCTGTTTACATGGCCTCTTACACGGGCTATGGACACTGGCCGGCGAGATATCCGCAGGACCTCAACTACAATCCCTGCGCAGACTTCGACCGCGATTTCGATGTCGATGACCAGGATCTCGCCATATTGGAGAACTGGCACAGGAGAACGGACGTCCCCCCCGATTGCCCCGGACGGCCATTGGAGCTCCTGCCGATGGACCCAAACGCCCTCATTGCCGGCTCCACTTACACGATAGAATGGACAGACGTCCCATCCTCCTGCCCCTACCGGTATAAGCTGACGTATTCAATTGACAACGGCGAGAACTGGCTGCTGATGGAGCCCAATGAGGTCTTCGGCATGTGTTCGTTCGACTGGATAGTGCCGACGGTTGACTCCAACCAATGCCTCCTGAGCATCGAGGACCCTATTCCCTTTATCTACGATACCGGATTGTTCGTCATCGGCGACACCAGCGATGAGCCGTTTATCATCTACGAGTGCCCGGCGACATTGACCGGCGACCTAAATGCAGACTGCTACATCAACTTCCGCGATCTTAACGTTCTCGGCCTGAACTGGCATATCGAGCCAAGCTTTCAAACGTTGGCGACCCTTGCCGAGCAATGGTGCGACTGTGGAAACCCATACGACCCGGCGTGCAGCTACTGATAGGCGCGGCGGACAGGACACGCTGCGGGTGCAGGTGCCTGGGTTGTTCCTCCGGGGAAGGATGACTCACATATCCGGAACGACCTCGATGAAGACTTGGCCTGTAGGGGTAATCTTGAAGACGTATATCAGCCCTTCCTCCAGCTTTGAATAGACGACGTTCCCATAGATCGCCTCGATATCGTGCTCCTTGAGCATCTCGGGGTCGTTGGCAAGGTCCCAGATGCTCGACCAGAACAGCTCACGCTGCTCTATCGGCAGGGCCGCGAGCAGATCGGCGTATCGCCTCGGCTCGGCCCCGGGCTCTTCTATAGCGAAGCCCTTCTCCGGCGGCGTCTTATCCCCGTAAATCCGCCGCCACAGGTACAGAGCCCGCCCCTTGCCGTCCATCACCATCTTATCGCCGAACTTCACTATCAGGGCGTCAAAATGGATAACATCGCCCGGTATGGTGTATTCCTTTTCCAGTATCCGCCTGAGCTTGTCGTCCCTGGCCGTCTCGACGAACTTGATCCGCGTAACAAGCCCCCCTTCATTATCTTCCTGCGTGAGGACCTTGGCATAGCCTATTTGGTCTTCGTCGGTCAGATTGGTGATCGCCTCTTTTAGCTGCTTGTTCTCGGTCAGAAGCTGGTGTATCGTCATCGCCCTGTAGTAATAGCCCCGCCCAAAATACACAAACGCGGCAACAATCACGCCCATCACCACCAGCCCACCAAGACTCGTCTTTTTGCGATTCTCAGCCATTGACGCCCTTTGTACTCCGTACACTCAAGCCCGCCACCAGGACCCTTGCTGCTACTTCTATCATCGGCTCAGCCGTCTAAATCTCTGGATTTTTTACAGTTCCGGTCGGGCAACTGCATTTGCACATTTTTTCCTTTGACAACAACAAAGATGCCGTATAATGGTCTAAGAATGGAGTCCGGAACGGACAATGACCCCTTGAGTGAGTCTCTGGTATGAAGGGAAGAATTTCCGTTAGGTTGACGTTTAGTATTCTGGCCGCAGTATTGGCGATTGCCGGCTGTCAAGGGCGGATGTCCTATCCGCAGTTCAGCGAAGTGCCCCACCCATCAGTAACGCTCCTTCTCGGCCAGCATCACATCGTAGGCTCATCGGCAGGCAACATCCCCATGATAATTCAGGTCTTCGGCCAGGGCCCGGACGTTACATTCATATTGGCCGCGATTCACGGCGATGAGCCGGCTGGCACGCCGCTGGTGAGAAACCTCGCAAAACACATCAGGTCGCACCTGGAGTTGGTCAACGGCAAGACAATAGTCCTGCTGCCCCTGGCCAACCCCGATGGGCTCGTTCAGAGGACGCGGTTCAATGCCAGGGGGGTGGATTTGAACCGCAATTTCGCCGCCTCCAACCGCATTGAAGCTGCAACAACCGGCCAATCCGCCCTGTCCGAGCCGGAATCCCGTGTCATCGCTGAGATAATTGAAGAGTATCACCCAGATCGAATCGTCAGTCTTCATCAACGCCGCGAAGGCCAGCCAGGCTGCATCGACTATGACGGGCTGGCAGGAGACCTCGCACGAAGAATGGCCCAGTATTGCGACCTGCCGGTTAATAAGCTCGGCGCAATGCCCGGCTCGCTCGGCTCATACGCCGGCCTGAATCTCCTAATACCAATCATAACATTCGAGATGCAGACTTCCGACTCCCAGCTAACCGACCAGGCACTTTGGCGAAAATACGGAAAAGCGCTGCTCGCGGCAATAACGTATCCAAACGCCCCCGAGTAATGACCGTGTGTCATTCGCTGCGATATACCGCATCTCCCAGGTATTGCAACTATAAGATTGCCGCGGCCACGGGAGCTTCTTATCTCTGGGTAAGCCTTGTACAGGCCAACCAACTCTGGCAAACCGCCCTTCGGCGT
>JAFGTU010000116.1 GCA_016933985.1 Sedimentisphaerales bacterium
GGCCAGATAATTATCCTTATTCTCTTTCAGGTCGGGGGCTTGGGCTACATGGTCCTTATTAGTTCAATGGTCTTTTTTCGTAGGTCAAGACTCTCAATCGGTACGAGGGTGCTTCTGAGCGAATCTGTTGTACGACCCAAAAAAGTAGATATTTTGGTATTCATAAAGAGTATTATAATCTTTACCTTTGTGCTTGAATTGCTCGGTGCATTGGCTCTGGGCTATTACTGGAAGCAGTATTTCGGCACGTCTAAGGGCTTCTATGAAGGTTTCTTTCATTCCGTCTCCGCCTTTTGTACCGCCGGATTTTCGCTTTTCTCAGATAGTATGACCGCGTATCGTGGCAGCATCATTCTGAATGTAATCATCAGTGTCATTTGTATAACCGGTGGGATTGGATTCTTTGTTTTGTACGACGTATCCGGTTTTTTTGTCAATACTATCAGAAGAAAAAGGCCAAATCGCTTATCCGCTTACACTAAACTTGCGGTAGCGATAACGGCCCTGCTTATTCTTGGCGGTACATTGCTCATTTTCATATCCGAGAAGACAGGACAACCAGAAGGTTTACTTTCACGGCTGCTAGATGCGTCTTTTCAGTCAGTATCCAGCTCAACAACAACGGGATTTAACACTGTTGATGTGGGAAAAATGAGCCAAACCGGTTTGTTGACAATTATTGTACTGATGTTCATCGGGGCCGCCCCTGGTGGAACCGGAGGTGGGATTAAGACCACTACATTCGGATTGATGATCCTGTCTCTCTATGCAGTTCTGACGGGAAAAGAAGATGTTAATGTCTTTAGGGGTAGAGCTTCACCTGAAGCTATACGAAAAGCATTTAGTGTAGCCATGGCAGCTGTTTTGTGGCTCTTGGTGTCTACTTTGGTACTGACAGCTACAGAGGATGCGCCTTTTCTGGATATTTTCTTTGAGGCCACCTCTGCCCTCGGAACAGTCGGCCTATCAACAGGCATCACACCGGAACTTAGCTTTGCCGGCAAGATAATAATTGCAATTAGCATGTTAATTGGTAGAATAGGGCCATTGACCATTGGATTTTCGCTCATTGGTAAGCCGAAAAAGGTGGCTTACCAATATCCGGAAGCGGAGATACTTGTTGGTTAAGTATGAGGTAATGACTGATGAAACAGTTTGCTGTAATAGGATTAGGACGGTTCGGACAAAAGCTGGCCATTGCATTAGCGATGAGCGGGGCCGAGGTCATCGCAATCGACAGGGACAGAGAGACGGTCGAGCTGATTGGCGACCAGGTGAGCCATGCCGTCAAGCTCGACAGCACCGACGAAGATGCTCTAAAGGCGCAAGGGATCGATAAGGTGGATGTAGCCGTTGTGGGCATAGGCCAGGGCACAGGCCAAGGTTTTGAGGCTGCGGTGCTGACGGTCGTCAACCTTAAGCAGATGGGGATCAAGCAGATATACGCGCGGGCCGAGGATCTTATTTCCGGAGAGGTCTTTGGCAAGATCGGAGCTACGGAGGTGATCTATCCGGAAATCGAGTCGGCCCAGAGATGGGCCTATAAGCTCATTGCGCCGCAGATAGGGGAGAAGATAGATTTCGCGCCGGGCTACAGCCTGGCCCGGATCAAGGCGCCGGCCAGCTTCGACGGCAAGACCGTTATGGACCTCCAGCTTCGGCAGAAATACAATGTCAATCTCGTCCTTATCAAGCGAGGCGAGCATACCAAGACCAAAAAGAGCCAGCGAGGGGAGATCATAAACGTTCCTATGCCCAGCACGATCATCTATGAGGGCGACATCCTGATGGTGGCCGGCTCCGACGCAGACCTCGCAAACCTGCCCCAAGAATAAGATTGATGAGATATACGCTTGCAATGGCCAAATCTCAGGCAATCCTTTTCGTAGCGTTCTTTTTGTTTGTTCTCAGCTTGGTAATTACGCTGACGTCAAATCGCACCTCTGGTGAGAGCAGATACCAGGATTGGGTCAAAACTACTATCGAGCGTTATCCGATGCCCTTGGGTAAAAACGAAAGAGTCTTTGATTGGTGGCCCCTGAAGGACAATCTTGAATACAAGTACAAGATCAGGGACTCAAGATGGGAATTCGGTAAGAAATGGGTAAACGCAGAATTTACCCTGAGAATAATCAAAGACGAAGAAGATGAAAGCAATTTCTATTTTCATATCGAAGGTTTTGACGAGTTCCCATATACGGCCTTGGTCATTCGAGAGAATAGGATATTTATTCTAAGCAAGTATGCTGAACGACCTTTTATAGTCTTTCCTCTGTTCCAGCATATGCTTTTTGCTGATGAAAGATATGAACACGAATCTTTGAAAAAAACAATACTGAATAGTTCAGAGAAATCTTTTTACGCACCTGTATGCACGGAGTTTTGGACAGTAACCAAAATTGTTGAGAACATATACTATATCGAGGAGGTATGCCCCAGGGGCTTACGCTATAAATTCGAGAAGAATGTGGGTATCGTCGAGTGGCTCATCCCAGGAGGCTATACGATTGAGTTGATACGTTCTGACCGGTTATTTTAGGGTTTTCGGTATTTCCTGAGCATATCGAGTAGTTTTTGCATGTCTTGTGGGAGGGGGGCCTCGAATTTTACGGTTTTTTCGGTTGTTGGGTGCTTGAATTCTATTGTGGCGGCGTGAAGTGCGACACGGTCGATGACCGGCTCCTGGGCTTCGGGCTGTGCGTCGGCCAGTTGCCAGGGATAGACGAACTTGCCCCCGTACATATCGTCGGCGACGATGGGATGCTTGATATGCGAGAGGTGGACGCGGATCTGGTGGGTTCGGCCCGTCTTGGGCGTCATCTTCAATAGCGAAAAACCGCGGAAGGACTCGAGAACCTCGTAAAAGGTGATGCACTCCTTTCCCGTCTCCGGGCGGACAGCGTACAACTGCCGAACTTTCGGATGAACGCCTAACGGCGCGTTTATGCGGTCGCGCGTCAGATCGGGCGTGCCGTGGACAATTGCGATATAGGTTTTATTGACCTGACGGCGCTCGAATTGGTGCGCAATTTTCCACTGGGCGGCGTCGTGTTTTGTCACAACCATGACGCCGGTGGTGTTCCTGTCGAGGCGGTGGACGATGCCCGGCCTGAACTCGCCCAGGCCGCTCGAGAGCCTGTCGGAATAGAATGCGAGGGCGTTAACGAGCGTGCCGTGCGTGTTGCCGCGGGCGGGATGCACGAGTATGCCGGGCTGCTTGTTGAGGACGATTAAATCATCGTCCTCATAGATTATGTTCAGAGGGATGTCTTCGGGCAGGATGTCCTTGCTCGGCGGCTCGGGAATCGTCAGCTCGACCACATCATCGGGGCTGAGCTTGAAACTGGGCTTGACGGCCTTGCCGTTGACCGTGACGGAACCGGCCTTGATTATGTCCTGCAGGAATCGGCGGCTTACATTGCTGAAACGCCCGTGGAGGTATTTGTCTAATCTTCGTTCCTGGATAGAGCTTCCCACACGCAGGCAGACCGGCTCACCCCCGGCTTCCGGCAAATCGGGTGCATTGTTCTGTGAATCACATTCCGGAGGCATTGGGGTCGGTGGTCTTGGCAGCGTCGCCGGCATCTTGCGGCGGTGAGCCCGCGGCGGGCGTTTTTGCTGTGTTGTTCGGCTCGATTGCCGGCGGCGGATTCACAGCGGGCGCGGCTGTATCCGGGGCCTTGGCCGGTACGCTCGGCTCAACCGGCGCAACTGTGACAGTTGGTGCCGTGGCGGCGGACGGCTTGTTAACGTCAACAGGACCTAATCTGATCTCCGCTGGTTTTAGAGGTATTACGTTCGACTTCGGTTTCGGCTTAGGCTTTGGTGCGAAAACCACATTCTTCTTGTAGTCGTCCATCGTCTCAAGGCGCAGCTTTGCCTGGACTGCGGTGGCGGTGCCCTGGAAGGCCTCATCGGCTGCGATCCGGGCGTATATTTGCTTTGCCTCGTCGAATTTGCCGAGCTCTTCCTCGCACAGGCCGATGCCGAATTGGGCGACCGCCATCAACGACGGATTGTCCGTTGCCTTTTCGACAGCCATAGTGTAGCTTTGTTTTGCCCGGCCGAGTTGTGCGGCCAGGTCTTGTTCGCTCACGCTCTCGGTGCGGTAATGCAGTTCCGTGCGCAGGGCTTCAGCCTCTTTGATATAGGCCAATGCGGACAAGTTGCTGTCGCCTGTGCTCCTGGCGAATGTCTCAAGGTTGCGGGCAGGCTCAAACAGTAGCGATGAAGTGACCCCTGCTTGGTTCTGCGCGCCGAGGAGCTGCATTTTGCGGTTCGATATTTGGTTGACGAAGCCCGTAAAACGGTACTCCTCCTGAAGTTGTGCGCTTCTGCCATAGCTTCTCCAGAAGTAGATGCCCCCGGCGGCAACGATTGTAACTATCACGACGATTACAGATGCGAGGTTATCCCTGGTCCACTCAGGAAAGTTGCCCAGCCATTCAGCTAAGGTATTGGTTTTAAGCTCGTGGCGATGCTCAGCTTTCATATAAAGCTCCGTTTAACAATATCAAACAACTAACTGCCGATCCTGTTCACCGAAACCCGCATTGTAGCAAAATATCTTTTGTCTTGCAACGGGCTAATTTGCCGATAAAATCCTGTCTGTAAGTTAATTGAAAGGGCGTTAATGTTCGAAAAACGGGTGAAAAGCAGAGGAAGAGGCGTCTTGGTCCTCGGCCTGTGCATTCTGGCGGGTTTTTGCCGCGGCGCTGAGCCGGCTGTGCAGAGCGAGGATCCAAATGCCCCGTCAAGCGGATGGGACCCAGGCAGATACATCAGCCTTGATGAGATTAAACCAGGGATGGAGGGCTATTGTCTGACAGAGTATGGTATCGACGGGATCGAAAAGTTCGCTCTGAAGGTCATCGACGTGGTGCGGGATTTCGATCCCGGCAGGGATGTTATTCTGGTTCAGGGAACGGATGAACGCTTCGTTCATACCGGTCCGGTGGCCGGTTGCAGCGGCTCTCCGGTTTATATTGACGGGCGGCTGGCCGGGGCGCTGGCTTTTGCGTGGACCTACAGCAAGGATCCGGTTTACGGCGCCACGGCGATTGACGATATGCTGCGTGTCGGCCTGGGCAAAGCTGAAAAGCCGGCGCCGGCCTTCTCTTTTGACTACTCCAGGCCGATAGACTTATCTGAGATCGACAGGCAAATCTCAAGGCCGCCGTTCTCAGCAAGAAACCGTTTCGGCGGTGCGAGCGTTCTGCCCTGCCCATTGATCACTTCCGGGCTTGGGGCCGAGGCCTGCGAGCAGTTAAATAACGCCGTTGAGCCTTTAGGCTTTACGGTTGTTCCGGGCATCGCAGGCCCGCCGCAGCGGGTGCAGGCAGAAGGCACCGGTGCCCAGGAGGGCGCAGATGCCGAGAGAAAACTGGCTCCCGGGGCCTGCCTTGTCGTGCCGCTGGTCAGCGGCGATATGACTATGGCCGTTTATGGGACCGTTACGGAAGTGAGAGACGGGACGGTTTACGGTTTCGGGCATCCCTTCATGGGCTATGGAGCGGTGGACCTGCCGATGGCCACCGGCAAGGTCCATACAGTGCTAACGAGCCTGGTTCGCTCGAACAAGCTGGCGAGGGTCGTGAAGACGGTCGGGGCTTTCACAAACGACGAGGGCGCAGGCGTCCTCGGGAAAATCGGCGCCGAGGCACAGACGTTTCCGCTTACCGTGCGGATTCAACGGTACAATGATGCCGAGCGGGTATATAACTGCCGGGCCGCGTCCGAGAGGACGCTGACACCGTCGCTGATTCGAGCGGCCATATCCGGGGCCGCTCTTTACCTGGGAGATTTGCCTCCGGATCATACGGTTAAGTACAAAACGTCGATTGCCTTAAAGGGCTATGAGCCGATTGTTTGCGAGAACGTCTCGACGGGATTCGGAGTGCTCGAAATGGCCGTCGAAGCGAGCAGTGCGACGGCGATCTTGATGAACAATCCATATGGCGAGGTCAGTATCGAATCTATGGAATTCGATATCAGTATCGCTCCTACCGACACGATCTCGCATATATGGTCGGCGGAGATGTCTGATACAACGGTCAAGACCGGTGAGAAAATCAGGATCGATGTTGTTATCGAATCGGTCAAGACGCAGATGAAGATGTACCGCATCGAGATGGAGATGCCCGAGGATTTGAAGCCAGGCAAATATGAGCTGATGCTGTGCGGTGCGCGGGATTATGGTGAGTTCCTTCTCAAGACCGTACCGCACAAGTTCATAGGGCAGGACCTTCCTGATCTTGTAGGGGCCCTGCGAGACACTCTGCAAGTCAGAAGGGACCGGCTGTACTGCTATCTGGTGCTGCCTTCAAGCGGTATTGTTATAGAGAAGGCCGAGTTGCCGGACTTGCCCGCGACCAAGATGCTTGTTCTGCAAAGCCTTGCAAGGCCGGTCAGGACGCAGCTCTATCCGAAATGGGTCGAAAAGACTCTCGATACCGGAACGGTGGTTATCAACAAGAAGACTGTCCACATTACAATCGAGGAATAGGCCGAACAGGAAGTGTGTGGGTGTTAAGGTGTGGCTGTTGATCGCAGGCTGACGCCCAACATTTCATATTCTGATTTTAATTTGAGGAGTTGCCATGAGCGACAAATTCCGCAGTAAGAGGAGGGGCTTTAACGTTCTGAGCGTTTGGGTTCTGTTATGCTTGGCGTTGAATACGGTCTGCCCGGGCGTAAACAGCCAGATTACGCGTCAGTCCACCAGCGCTGATTTGCTAAAGGGGGAGATAGAGAACCTCGTAATCGGCTCGCGCGGGACTATACAGCTTGGGCGCTCGGCGGAGGCATTGGTTGAGGAGTTTGAAAATGTATGGTCGATAAACTGCATAGTGGCAAGCGGCGGAGCGATTTACGCTGGGACAAGCCCAAACGGGGGCATTTACAAGTACAGCCTGAAACAACTGACGAAGATATACCCGGTTGAATTGGCAAAGGAAGGAGAAAAAGCAAACAAACCCAATGACTCCAATGCCGTCGATACTGAGTTGAAGAATGAGCACATTTTTGCGATGGCCACCGACCTCGCCGGTCGAGTTCTTGCGGGTATAAGCGGGGCGCAGTGCAAGCTGTTCCGGTTCGAGGCGGACAAGATGGAGCTTGTCTTCGCGCCCGACGA
>JAFGTU010000117.1 GCA_016933985.1 Sedimentisphaerales bacterium
CGATCTCTATAGAGGCGGCGAAGTGCATTACGGCTTCAATCCGGCGAGCTTTGAGTGTTCCAACCAGCAGGTCAAAATCAGCCAAATCACCTTCAATCAGCTCGGCATCTCTAACCGCGGCTCTATGGCCCTTGCTGAGATTATCGAAGACGATGGGCTGGTGTCCCTTCCGGGCCAGCAGCGCCGTCATATTGCTGCCGATGTATCCCGCACCGCCGCAGACGAGCGCTCTCATATTTGGTCTTTTCCCCCAAGCTCTGAGATTTGCCGCTCGATCCGCTCGAGGATATTTTCTGCGAGCCGGGCGTCGTCGCCCAGATCGATCCAGGCGATGCCGGCCTGCTGCTCGGGGTTGAGCCTAATACTCTGCAGTGAAGCGCTGCTCTCCGAGAACATGGCATAAGCCCGCGAGCTGCTGCTGACTTCCATCTCGGGCAGGTTGAGCCGCTGCGTGGCCACCCGGCACGTTATGCACGCGCCATTTTTCTCGCTGATCTGCAGTTCAACCGTTCGCCGAATACTATGGAGGTTGGCCTCGGTCTTGTTGAAGCTGCCGACGCTGTCCTTCCTCCAGAGCTCGAAGAACTGTGCGCCGGAGAGGGGCTGGGTGCGTATCAGTCCGGTTTTGGGGTCGGCTTTTTCGATGTTGAAGTGCATTGCGGTCAGGATATCCTGTGCGGCCTGCATCGCCTCGGCCATACTGACATCGCCGAGACAAACCTGTTCTGCGTCGGTCTCGGCGGCCTGGTCGGAGGTTTGTTCGGATGCACAGCCTGTCAGAATCACACCGGTGAGCAAGAGCAACAAGCCGGAGGCCGCAGCCGGCCGTGTTCCGTTCATTGTCTTGCATCTCGACGTTTTATTTGCGTTCATATCTGCATTCTCCTGAGTTTTCCGCGATTATATCGGCGGCGCATCCGGGCGACAAGAAGAATTGTTCTTTTTAAGGATGGGCGGCCCCGGGCGAGAATTCAGGTTTGGCCTTAGCCGACAATCTTGCTGATATCTATCAGGTGCATCTGTCTGCCGGTGCCGGTATGGGGGGAGTCTATGACCACGCTCTTACCATCGGGGCTGAAGCGGGGGTGGGTGTCGCAGCGCCACTCGCCGGTGTATTGCGGCGGCGAAGGGAATGCGCCGAGCAAGATCCGCTTGCCAGTCCGTGTATCGTAGAGATAAACGTTCTGGTTGCGCTGCTTACTCGGGTACCCATCGTTTAGGATCCACCTTTTGTCGGGCAGGTAGCTGCAATGGCCGTCCACCGTCATTACATCTTTGCCGACGACCTCGACATCTTTGGTTCCGTCGGTGAAGAGGTAGAATGCACTACCATTGGACGGGTGTCTTGACCAGGCGAGGATATGGTCGGGATCGCGCCATATAAAGTGTGATGTGTAGCCGGAGTCATCGACGATGTTGATTTGCGAGCCATCGGGCCTGGCAGTGAGCATCCGCGTTCTGCGTCTGCCTTCGTCGATCCAGCGGTGCAGGAAAATGAAGCGAGAGCCGTCCGTATTGAAGAGCAGGTGGTTGAAGTAGTGCTTGGCGTTTTTCGGGTCGCCGGGGATTTTGCCGAGCTTGGTGATTTCTTCGATGGAGATTATCAGGTCCCGCTTTCCCGTTTCGAGGTCGATTCGGAATATTCCGGAGTCCTTGGGAGCGAGCTGGTCCTTGTAGGGGTCGGGCAGGCCCGGATAGCCATAGCCCGGTCGCATATCCTGTATTCGGCGGAAATCGGGCGCAACGGCGGTCCGCCCGTCAGGGCTGATGGTGTAGAAAGGAAAAGACAGCGTCCGCTTGGTCTTCGTGCGGACATTGAGGATATGACTGATGAATTGGTCGTCCCGGCGGTCGTTCCATAGGATTTCGTCGTTTGAGCCTGGCCGCCACTGCAGCATGCAGCCCTGCTGCCAGCACCAGGCGTTGGTTTGGCCCAGCTCGGTCCAGTGGTCCTCGTCCTTCAAATCCACCATCCCGATCTTGATTACATCCTCCGCCATCGGGCTGCGATGCTCGAAATCGACCTCCATGCCGAGCGCATATCGTCCGGTGGGGTCGAATTGGAGCTTGTCGTAGTATGCGAACCAGTGATACTTCGGCCCGCGCGTTATGGCCCGGATTTTGGGCAAATCGTTCGCCGCCGGAGCCGGGGCCTCGCGAAGGGCCGCTAATGTCAAGGCTCCGAAAGCCGTTTGCCGCAGAAATTCTCTGCGCGTCGAATGTTCACCATACATAATTATGTTCCTCAGATATACCCGATGGAAAAGAGCATTTACCCACTTAACTACGGCGCAATCATCTCGCTGTCAAGACGGTTGTTACGGCAGGTTGTTTTAGGGATATTCGTTGCAGCTTTTCGCTGCTAAAGATTAGTTCGCCGTAAAGCCGATATTGATAGCACACCGTTGCGCAAAGTGTCCAGACTGTCGGCGAGCGGGTATTCAATGCCTTCAACGCAAATACAATCTATAGGCGGCAGGCTGCTTGGTCTGCCGCTTGGCTCGCTCGTCCGTGGGTTTCTCGATTACCTGAAGGTCGAGGCCGGGCTGGCTGAGAATACCCTCCTTGGTTACGGACGCGACTTGCGAGGTTTCCTCGAATTCTGCGAATCGGCAGGAATCAGCGAGATCCGGCAGCTTAGCCCGCTTGTGGTGCAGGGCTATCTTAAGACTCTTACTCAAGACAGCAGGGCTGAGAGTTCGATGAAGCGATGCGTTGTGGCCATTCGGATGTTCCTGCGGTTCGCCAAGCTGACCGGGCTGACTGAAAACGACTTCACAGACCTTCTGGAAGGTCCGAAACTCTGGCAGAAACTGCCTACTATCGCCAGCAAGCGGCAGGTTGTTGACCTTCTCAACGCCCCCTCGGCTCAAGAGCGTTTCTATCTTAGGGACAAGGCAATGCTCGAGCTGCTCTATGCTGCGGGCTTGCGGGCCAGCGAGCTGGCGGGTCTGAAAAGATCGGATTTGAATCTCGATATCGGGTATCTTCGCTGCCTGGGCAAGGGCAACAGGCAGCGCATTATCCCCATCTGCAAGGTGGCGGTCGAGGCCGTCGCCGAGTACTTAAGGGACCTGCGTCCCATTTTGGAAAAGCCCCACAGCGGCGATTCCCTGCTGCTCTCGCGAACAGGCGCGGCTTTGGGGCGTATTGAAATCTGGCGGCTGGTAAAGAAATATGCCGCCCGTGCCGGTATGCCGAAGAACCTTACCGCGCACACCCTTAGGCATTGCTTCGCCACGCATCTTCTAACCGGAGGCGCGGACTTGCGAAGCGTCCAGGAGATGCTTGGGCACGTTGATATTGCGACCACACAGATTTATACGCACGTTGATCAGGAGCG
>JAFGTU010000118.1 GCA_016933985.1 Sedimentisphaerales bacterium
CTGGGGACAGGGCGATTTCCCGTTCCTGTTCGTTCAGTTGGCGAACTTCATGGAAGTCAAGAACGAGCCGACCGACAGCGGCTGGGCGGAGTTGCGCGAGGCACAGTTGAGAACGCTTTCCGTGCTCAATACGGGCATGGCCGTGATCATCGATATCGGAGATGCGAAGGACATACATCCCAAGAATAAGCAGGACGTCGGCAAGCGGCTGGCGTTGTGGGCCCTGGCGAATACATACGGTATGAAGATGGAGTATTCCGGCCCCCTCTACAAATCGATGAAGGTTGAAGGCAATAAGGTCATTCTCGGCTTCGACCACGTCGGCGGCGGCCTTGTGGCCCAGGGCGACGGGCCCCTAAAGGGCTTTGCGATTGCCGGCGAGGACGAGAAATTCGTCTGGGCCGATGCGAAGATCGAAGGCGGCAGCGTCGTAGTCAGCAGTGAGCAGGTCGGCGCTCCGGTCGCGGTGCGCTACGCCTGGGCGGATAACCCAGTATGCAATCTGTACAATAAGGAAGGTCTGCCCGCCTCGCCGTTCCGCACGGACGATTGGCCCGGCGTGACGGCTGACGCCAGGTAGATATATCGGATGCGCTTCGATGCGGGCGGCCCCGGCGCATTACCGCTGCTGCGCATTGCTATTTCGGAGTCGCGGCCATGAAGAAGTGTACTTAATAACTCAAACTGACCGATTCATCTTGTCATACCTGCGAAAGCAGGTATCCAGTAGCGTCGTGGGTGTGTGGATTCCCGCCTGTGCGGGAATGACATACTTTGTTATCTTGCTGTTGCATAAGCACTTATCGCATAGCTCGCTTGAAAACCGGTCAGTTTGAGTTAATAAAAGAAAAAATCTGTTCTTGATTTTTTCTTTTTAACGCGAACATATTGTCAGACAAGAGGTTAGTCGATTATTGAAGCGGCTCTCGTTCCCCAAAAGCAAGCGTCTCTTGAGCAATAGCCAGTTCAAGGCAGTTCTGGGTCGCAGAATCAGCGTCCGCGACAGCCTGCTGACGGTTTTCGCAGCCGAGAACGATTGCGGCTGTCCTCGTCTTGGTCTGTCCGTAGGCAAGACGTGTGGTAATGCGGTGGTGCGCAATCGGCTTAAACGCTTGTTGCGGGAGGCATTTCGCCTGAGTCAGGATCGGATCGAAGGCGGCTTTGATTATGTGGTGATGCTTTCACATCCGTTGTCGAAGAAGATGCGTCAAGGCGCCGGGCGAACCGGGTCGGCTGAGCCTTCGTTCAAGCAATTGGAGGCTTCGATATTGTCTTTAGCCGCTGCGGCAGTGGAAAAGGCCCGAAAACAGGGCGCAAAAGCCGCCGAGTAGGCCGACAACAGCCCGAAAAATGGCCCGCAAAGGCCACAAAAACTCATCACCAGGCCCAAATCACCCGATAAAACAGACGAAAGTGCAATCAAGACATCAGACTCAAGACACAAGACGCAAGACCCGGGATTCAAGATACAACATATTTGAGTCTGGGGTCTGGAGTCTTGAGTCTGGAAAGTTTAATGAGAATGCTGCAAGGTTCACAAAAGGGCGCAGCCTGCTCTGCGAAGCGCTACACAGGCTCTTGCGAAGGCAAAAACATGCTATAGGAGCGAAGAAGAGTTTGAGTCAAAAGGGCCAATTGCTGTCGATAGGCGCAGCGGCAAAAAAAGCTGGCGTTTCGCGTCAGTCTCTGCAATATTACCTTATGGTCGGCCTGCTGGAGCCGACGGAAGTTACCGCCACAGGCAGAAGGTTGTTCGACGGCAAGAGCATCAATCGGATCAAGCTGATCAGAAAGCTTAACGACAGCGGCTATCCCTTGCGGGCTATAAGGGAGCTGTTTATGGAAGGCCGCGGCGATTTGAAAGGACCAAGAAGTGAGTGACTATGAGACCATCCAGAGGAGACGCAACGTTATCGTAGGCATCTTTGTTGTAGCCGGCATGTGTGCGCTCGGATGGCTGGTGTTCAAGTTCGGCGATATGCCGGGGCTGGTTAGCCAAATGGGTTCGTATGAGGTTTTCGTTCGCTTTCCCAAGGCTCCCGGCGTGCAGAGAGATACGCCTGTACGATTCTGCGGCTACCAGATAGGCAGCGTTACAGCTATCCAGCGGCCAAGGCCAATGGAGGATTTGAAGACCGGGAAGTTTTACCATCAGACATTGGTTGTGCTAAGCATCGATGACTCATTTAGTGATATTCCGGACGACGTAAATGCGGTGCTGTTGGCCCGGGGCTTCGGGAGCAGCTACATCGAGCTGCAGCTCGCGCATTATGACGTCAATGAACCGAGCGGCCCGGTCCTCGGCCAAAACAGCGAACTACAGGGCTCGACCGGCGTTACAAGCGAATTCTTCCCGGAGGAGACGCAGAAAGAGGTACGAGAGCTGATTATTGACATGAGGACTTTTGTCAATAACGCCAACGATATTCTCGGCGACCCGACCAATAAGAAGAATGTCAAGCGTGGCATCGAGAAGCTGGCCGATGTTTCCGCCGAGGCCACGGCCAGATTGCAGGAGGCTAAGGACACGCTGCAGCGTTTCAATCGGACCCTTGACACTATCTGGACCACGGTTGATGGGTCAAAACCTGCGGTGGAAGCCGTTGGTAAATTTGCCGAAACGGCGACCAGGACTTTCGAAAACACCGGCCCCAAGGCAGAGGAGCTCATAACCTCTTTGACCGAGACAAGCGAGCAGCTCGCCAAGTCATTGTCGGAGGCGCAGGCGGTTCTGGCGAAGATTAACAGCGGCGAAGGCTCGGCCGGCAGGTTTGTCAATGACGCAAAACTATACGAGACTCTTGTCGAGAACATCGACCAGGTGGAGCTGCTGCTCAAGGAGATAAAGGCGTTTGTCTCCCGAGCCCGCGAAAAGGGTGTGCCGATAAAGCTGAAATAGGATGATTCAATTCTCAGCGGCAGCCTCCCCTTATGGCAAAAGAAAAGATGAAGCGACGTCAATTCTTGAAGAAGGTCGCCGGTTCAGCGGCGGCGGCCGTGATTATTCCGTGTTTTGTTCCCGCTGGAGCGCTTGGCAAGGCGGGCAGCGTTGCTGCGAGTAATCGCCTTGTTATGGGGTGCATCGGGGTCGGGGGAAAGAGGCCGGGCGGGCAGGGGACCGTTGACTTGGAGGGCTTTTTAGGAAGAGACGAAGTGCAGGTCGTCGCCGTCTGCGACGTCGACGCCGTTCACCGTGGCTGGGCCTGCGATATTGTCAACCAGAAGTACTCCAACAAGGATTGCGCGGCGTACAATGATTTCCGCGAGCTGCTTGCCAGGGACGATATCGATGCGGTCTCGATTGTCGTGCCGGACCATTGGCACGCCCTTTGTGCCGTCGCGGCGGCGCGGGCGGGCAAAGATATCTTTTGTCAGAAGCCTTTGGCCTATACTATCGCTGAGGGCAGGGCGATTTGCGATGCGGTTCGCAGATACGGGACGGTCTGGCAGACGGGCAACAGCCTGCGGTCGCAGCGCAATGCCCGCTATATATGCGAGCTTGTACGCAACGGGCGAATCGGCAGGGTCCACACCGTCAAAGTGGGCCTGCATGACGTCAATCATATCGGCGGCAACGGTGACAGGATTAGCGATGTGGAGACGCCGACCGCAGTGCCCAAGGGCCTTGACTACGATATGTGGCTCGGCCCGGCCCCGTGGGCCGCGTACAGCCCAGGCCGATGTCACTGGAACTTCCGCTGGGTCAGTGACTATTCAGGCGGGCAGATTACCGACTGGGCCGGCCACTATTGCGATATCGCCCAATGGGGCATGGGAACCGAGCGGACCGGACCGGTCGAGATCGAGGGCAAGGGCGTATTCCCCGACAGGCCGCTCTACGATACGGTCGAGCACTACAAATACACCTGCAAATACGCCGAGGGCTTCAAGATGATAGTGGCCGGGCACCTGGAAGGCGGCATTCGCTTCGAGGGCAGCGACGGCTGGCTTTTCGTAGATTATCAGAAGATGGACGCCCACGACAAGTCCTTACTGAATTCAACAATCGGCCCAGACGAAATCCATCTCTACGAAAGCAACGACCACAAGGGCAACTTCCTCGATTGCATCAAGTCAAGGTCCGAGGCTGTCTCTCCGCCAGAGATAGCGCAGCGTTCGGTATCCGTGGGCCATCTCGGCGTGATAGCGATAACTCTCGGCCAAAAACTGAAATGGGACCCGGCCGCGGAGCGATTCACCAACAGCGACCAGGCCAACAAGATGCTCTCCCGCCCAATGCGCAGCCCCTGGCATCTCTGATAAGCCGCCCGGTCGCGTGCATACGAACATCGCAGGGCGAATTCATTCTCCCGTCCTTGTATTCAAGGTCCTATTCTCGATCAGACGCTTGGCCAGCTTGGCGTAGCCTTCACTAAGTGGGTGGCTGGCGTCACTGTACAGCTCGGCATTAAGAACAGGCGGCATGTCGTAAGGTATATTGTTCTGCTTGAGCCACGCTGCGATTTCCGTCTGCATCTTTCGATATTTGTCAATACTCTCGGCAGTGAGCAGGTGCTCGTTAAACGGGCCGAGAAGAATAAAGACCTTGTTGCCTCTCTGTTTAAGCAGCTCGGTCGAACGTTTGAAGAATTTCCATTGCAGCGATGTGTTCAGATCGACCCAATCGAGGGCGTTGTTGCCCGTCGGCTTGGCGGCCTTGGCGTCGCGTTCGTAGTCGTCGGAGCTTGGCAGGGCGGCGGTCACGGCTTCGAAGGGACAATCGTACGGATGGGCGACTGTCCATGCGGGCACGTCCATATTCCCAAAGTATGCAATGTTCAAGTGATTCATCCAGTTGAATAGAGGCGTAACGCGCTTGACGGCAATTGACATTCTATCGGCCCAGGAGGCCTTGTAGCACGGGATCTTCGGCGTGAATTGCGCTGCGAGCTCCGGATGGTTGAAGCGATGCTCTTTCTCAGTCTGCAGGTCGTGCTTGGGCGAGCTCATCCATAATAAGTTCAAGTGCAGGATGACGTTTTTGTTTTCGATTGGTCGTCCGTAGTATCGCAGCAGACCTTCGAGGGCGGCGGGGTGGATGCCATCGACGCCGAGGTTGGCGAATTTCTCTTCGCCAACGAGACGGTTGAGGTGGGCCGATAGCGTGTTGTCCTTAGAGACATAGTGGCCCCAGACGACGGAATCGCCTATGACGAGGGTATCGTATTTCTCGGCGGCCCGGTCGGCGTATCGCTGATAGAGCCAGTAGTCGTTGCTCAAGCCGTAGGGCAGGCGATAGTCCGGGCCCGGCTCGAAATTCTCGACTCGCTGCCAAAGCAAAGGCGCCGAGAGGACAACGGCTGTGACCAGGACGGCCTCGACGAGCCACTCCCCGGGCGATAGACGCAGGCAGTTCGAGCCGAATAGAACGCTATCAGTTTTCTCACCGGTTATCTTTTGCATATCAAAACTGCATGTAAATGAATGCCTGGCCGGTCGATGGCGCGAACAGGGCCAGGTATAGAATCATTAGCACAATCATAGTCATGCGCACGAGCCGAAATTCGAGAATCGATCTTAGTCTGGATTCGTAGGCGAACTGGTAGAGCCAGACGGCGAGGACTAAAGCTATCGCCAGGATGGGACAGCGAGGATCGGCAAGCCCGCTGCCGAATATCCTTTCAATAACTGTCCATGCATCGGCTATACTCTCAGCCCTGAAGAATATCCAGGCGAAAGTGACGAAGGCAAAGACGAACATCTGCTTGGCGAGTTTAGGAACCTTTGCTCTGTAAAAAGATGTTCTTTCCATCTCGCGCGTTAAGAATCGGCCGAGGGCGTGGACTGCGCCCCATATTACAAACGTCCAGGCCGCCCCATGCCACAGCCCGGAGATCACCATAACGAGGAACATGTTCTTGTATGTATTGAACTTGCCTTTGCGGTTGCCGCCGAGGGGGATGTAAAGGTAGTCCTTGAACCATGATGAGAGGCTGATATGCCAGCGTCCCCAGAAATCGCCGAGACTCGTGGCCAGGTATGGGTTATTGAAATTCAGCATCAGGCGCAGGCCCATCATTCGCGCAATGCCGCGGGCCATATCTGTGTAGCCGCTGAAATCGAAATATATCTGCCATGCAAAAAGGAACGTCGCGAGGACAAGGGCCGGCGACTGACACTCGTCCGGCGCCGCATAGACCTTGTTGACGTAGAGGGCCAGGTAGTCGGCCAAAGCGACCTTCTTGAACATGCCAACGACGAATAGCGAAAGCCCGTCGGCTATATCGTCGCCCTTGACTTGGGGCGTCTTGCCCAACTGCGGCAATAGGTTCCCGGCCCTTTCGATTGGGCCCATCAGCAGACGCGGGAATAGGCAGACGAAGGCCGCGTATTTGATAAGGCTCGTCTCTCGCTCGACGCTGCCGCGATAGTAGTCGATGGTGTAGCTCATCGACTGGAAGGTGTAGAACGACAAGCCTGCAGGCAGGAGTATCCCCGGCGCCGGAAGGGCGTATGGAATGCCTAACGACGACAGCAAGGCGTTCAGATTCTCGGTGACGAAGGGGCCGTACTTGAAGAAGCCCAACAGGGCGAGACTGTTGGCGATGCTCAGGGCCAGCCAGGGCTTTTTTCTGCGGCTCTTGGCCATTGCACCGACAACGCTGTAGTCGAGAACGGTCGAATATGCGATCAGGACCAGATAGAGCGGATTAAGGCAGGCGTAGAAAAAATAGGAAGCGACCACAAGGAAGGCAAGTCTGAGCCTTGTACCCTTGAGGGCAAGATAGGACGGGTAGCAGACGAAAAAGAATAATGCGAAAGGCCACGTATTGAAGTGCATCTTGCGTCGCTACCTCATCAAAGCTCGGATGTGCGCTTCAACTGATTCGGCCAGGCCCTGCAGGTGGTAGCCGCCTTCGAGCACGGATACGATTCGGCCCCGGCAGCATTTGTCCGCTATGTCCTTAACGATCAGCGTCATTTGAGCAAAGCCGTCCGCGGTGACGGCCATTCCGCCGAGCAGGTCATCTTTGTGGGCGTCGAAGCCGGCTGAAATCAGGATGAATTCGGGCGAAAAGGCCAGGGCCGCCGGTCGAAGCTTCTCCTCGAAGGCCTTAAAAAAAGCGCTGTCGCCGGAGCCGGCGGGCAGGGGGACATTGATAGTGTAATTAAGGCCCTTGCCCTGGCCTTTTTCGGCCTCGCTGCCGGTGCCCGGATAGAAGGGGTACTGATGCACGCCGAAGTACAGAACGTTGGGGTCGTCGTAGAACTCGGCCTGGGTCCCGTTGCCGTGATGAACGTCCCAATCGAC
>JAFGTU010000119.1 GCA_016933985.1 Sedimentisphaerales bacterium
ACCCGTCCGGCAGACCGTGAAACCCCTGGAACCCCTCCGTGAGAACCTCCATCTCCTTCAGCCAGGATGTGAACTTACCCACCCTGACTCCCTGAACCCTAAACCTTGCGTTATTCTACCACAGTCAACCCCCCAAGTCAACCCGACCGGCATCGCGACACAGCCGACCTGCAATCGCCCCACCTCAGCCGCATTATTCCCGGACTAATCGCCAAACTGCGCTATAAAATTTTCTCGCCCCCCCCGCCTGCTGCCGCGATTTTTCCCTTGTTTCCCTTTCCTTACTCGGGCCATAATACCCCGCGTATGCCTGGGAATTATGATGGAGCGTAAGCAACTACAGGAACTTCACTATATTACGCCGATCTGCAACGTCCCTTCGATCTTGCAGCGCGGCATCCTGTCGCATGCGGGCGTCTCTGGTCTTGAGCACGAATCCGTCGCGATGGCGACTATTCAGGACCGTCGTGCCGGGGTGCGCGTGCCCGGCGGCCGTCCTTTGCACGAGTACGCCAACCTCTACATCTGTGCGCGAAACCCAATGCTCTTCAAGCGACAGGCCCGGCATGCCATGCTTTGCGTTCTTTCCGTGAGTCCCGATGTCCTCGACCTGGCCGACGTTATCGTCACGGACTCCAACGCGAGCAGTGAGTATGTACGATTTGCGCCCGCCCCGGACGGCCTTCAAATCGTGAATGGTGATCGAACATTCGCCGAGTACTGGACCGACCCCGACCTGATACAACAATGGCGCAAGAAAGCCACCAAATGTGCGGAAGTTCTCGTCCCCGATCGAGTTGCCCCTCGCTTTATCGTTGGAATCTATGTATCATGCGAGCAGGCCAAGAGGCAGGTTGAGGCATTTGGCCCGGCCTTGCCGGTCAGTATTCAACAACACCTGTTCTTCCTGCAAGGATAGGCGGACATGATTACCGTGTACATCGGCGATATTTTTGAATCTAAAGCACAGACGCTGGTCAACACAGTCAACTGTGTGGGCGTCATGGGCAAGGGGATTGCGCTGGCGTTCAAGACCCGATTTCCTGACATGTACGACGACTACGTTCGTCGGTGCAAAGACAGCAAAGTCAAGCTTGGTGAGCCATATCTCTACAAACGTTTGACACCGCCGTGGATTCTCAATTTCCCGACGAAAGACCACTGGCGGTCTGTCTCACATCTTGAGGATATCGTGGCGGGCTTGGGATATCTTGAGAATCACTACCGCGAATCGGGTATCATTTCGCTGGCCGTTCCTCCTCTGGGCTGCGGTCAGGGCCAGCTTGAATGGCGTGTTGTCGGCCCCACGTTGTACCGTCATCTGAAAGAGCTCGATATCCAGGTAGACCTGTATGCTCCCTTTGGCACACCGCACGAGGAGTTGAAGCCGGCTTTCCTCGATGATACGCGAGAGAATCAGAACGCCGCTTCTCAACAAGGCCCATGCTATCGGGTCACGCCCGCGTGGATCGCGTTGGTCGAAATCCTGTACGAGTTGGAGAATGAACCTTATCATCGGCCGGTGGGACGAACTACATTCCAGAAGATCGCCTACTTTGCCACCGAATCCGGTATCCCCACCGGGTTGCATTACCGTCGGGGCAGCTTCGGCCCTTACGCCGTTGATGTCAAACGACACGTGACCGCATTAGTGAACAACGGTCTCATTCGAGAGGAACGGCTGGGCCGTATGTTTGCCGTTCGCGTCGGGCGAACTTTTGAAGATGCCCGGCGTGCCTATGCAGACATGCTCGACGCCTGGCGGGACAGGCTTGCAAAGATTGCGGACCTGTTCATGCGGATGGACACGCCTCAGGCTGAGATCGCGGCAACCGTGCATTTTGCCGCCAAAGAGCTCAGGCAGCGCGGCGAGGCCGAAATCAACGAAGTGGACATTCTGACTGAAGTCATGGAATGGAAACAGCGGCGTCGGCCGCCGTTGGAGGAAAAAGAGGTCGCCCTAGCGATTCGCAACCTCAATATGCTCAGTTGGATCGGAGCCAAGGTGAGCGATGACCTGCCCGTGACCGAAGAGGAAGTGCTGAGTGTCTGATGCCATAGATTTGGCCGACAGCTTGATGCCTTGCTAATTTGGATCCTGAATTGAGTGCTGAGTGCCAGGGGGACCCCGATGCTTGGAGGCAAGCATCGCACATGGCGAATTGCAGACAATGACAGTGGGAGGCTGCCTCATGTGCGCAGTAGACGCGAACGATGTTGACCCGGTGGTGGTGGAAATGTGCGCTGAGGTGATCAGAAAGAACCTGGGCACCCTCAATGACTTGCCCCGGGAGCTAGCGAATACAGTGGCGAACGTCTACTACAGGTCGTTTAAGCTGGGCGGAGATGTCGTTGCTCGGTCGAAAGCTAATCCAAACTGCCTTCCAGCCGGGGCTGCAGGTGGAGGAAGCATGAGAGAAGTCTTGCTGAATCTCATGCGCGACGTGAGTAGCTGCATCGTTGACTCGGACAGTGTTAGAGGCTTTGTTTATGGTCTGCGGAGAATAGACAAGAACCAACAGCCGCATCTGTATGCATACACGGTCGAGTTTATTTTGGATTGTCTGAAATATGACATACCAGATGCTGGTGAGAAGAGTGCCTTGAGACGCCGATTTGAGCGGCACTTCCACAAGGGCAAGGTCAAGGAGATACCCGACCTCATAGACAGGATGGATATCTGACGGTTGGGAGAGAGGAGGAGCCAACGAACCGGCAAGGGTTGGCCTTGGCGTGATCGGCCGGGAAGGACTTTCTCGTGTTGCTTGCTGGTCTCCTCCTCCTTGACAGGGCGCGCAATGAAAAACGAAACTGTCCCCATCAATCGATTGGATGCCAAACTCATAGAGTTGGAAAAGAGCCTCTATCTCCTGAAATCGACTCTCGATCTGTACAAGCTGATATCGTTGAATGCTCTGGCAATGAGGCGGGCAAAGGCCGGACCTGTTTTCTTTGGCCATTTGCAGTACCTCAGCCTGGAATCCTATGTCCTTGGTATCTGCAAAGTGTTCGAACAACCGACCACGCGTCGCAAGCATGAGCTTCATTCCTTGTGCGCGGTGGTTGGCGAGGCGGAAAGCTACCCACTGATGTCCGAGCGCCCTTTGAAAGAGTTTGTGGCCAAGTACGCTTCCACTCATCAATCACACGGCAACGAGCCAAGTTGTGCCTTGGAAGAAGTGCGGCACATTTATCGAGCATTCGTCCGACAGCATGCCAAGGAATATGCACGGTTGCAGGGCATGCGTGACAAGGCGATCGCGCACCCTGAGTACTTAGAGACTGCCAAGAGACCGCGATCTCTACCAAGTTATGATTTCATGGAGAAGCTGCTGTTCTTTGCCATCGATCTCCATTCAGCCATTTCTCTCGCCTACTTGAACGTACTTGCACATCCTATCAGGAAGGAGGGAAAAGTAGCAGGAAGCCTGTGCTCGACACTCCGAAAGCTAGGCATAGATACCGTAAAGACGAAGTACGATGATCAATAGCAGGTGTGTATCACACAGCCGCCCAATTGACTGGAGTTCCGGGGACATCTATGAGCAAGCCGTTGTCAAGACGGTCGCGGGATTTTTTCGCGGGAATCCCACACATCTTTTCGGCATAACCTGCTTGAGGGTCGCAGTAGTTGTGGTAGCCAGTTTTTGATCGGACAATCCCGCCACAGGGACGGTTGTGTTGCACGGCCTCATTCAGCATCTTCTCTCCTGCCGGCGGGCGGGGAGGAGTGGCAAGCTTGAGGGGCAGGCGGGCAAGCCGGGGTCAGCCCGTCAGAATGACAATTGACGACGGGTGGCGGACCAAGACCGCGACACCCGGCCTTGCCTTTTCACCTTCCCCGAAACAATCCAGTGAAGGACGCCTTTTTTCTAAAAATATTGTTGTTTGATCTTCACTCCAATAAACAGAACCAAAGCCACCGCAGCCACACCAATACCCACCCAACCTAGAGTGCTCATTGAAAGCATACTATGCCTCCCTTTCTTTTCCACATATCAATGACTGTACAGTCTGCATAAATCGGGAAAGGCAGAAGGCTGTTTTGCGTATAAGAAGTCCCCGTCTCTTCTCACATCGTCATCCGACATCTTTCACGTCAACCTGTAGCATAGCCACAGGTTATCCTTTTTCTTGCCTGGTCGTCTATGGGGTGTAACCCGACCTGTACCTGAACAGCCGTACCTGCCCGGCGAGCCCGGTCTTTTCGCCGACCTGGGCAAGAGCTGCCATACAAGCCATGGAAGGATTCATTCGGACATGACAATGCTCCGTTGAAAACCTGAGATGGGCCGTATGCCCGTACGGGCGCACTACGAACGGGCGATATCCTCTCACATTGCCGATCATTATTCTGAGGACCGGCTCGGCTTGTTGCCTGGAATCAGGTAGAATCTCCTCCGCGAGCACGTGTCGGGTGCTCCGTCCCGACGGGCCGTTGGCCCGATCGAGCATGTATGTCCAGAGAGAAAAATGAGGTCGTCATGCGTCTGCTTTTCAACGCCGATCGAGTTGCGGAAGACATCGACAACAATCTTCAGGCCTTGAGCTGGTCCTTCACGCATTTTCTGCTCTGGCGCGGGTATCGCCTTCAATTCGACTGCGGAGAAGGGGCGGGTATGCGGCTGGACGATCACATCTTTCGCGTCGATACGCTGGCCCTGTCGCACGGCCACTACGATCATTGCGCGGGACTCCTGGGCATGCTCCACGTCCGAAACGGGCTGATGGGCGCGACGGACAAGCCGCTGAGGATCGTATATCCCGCCGAGGCGGCCATGATGCAGCACTGGATCTCCGAGGCGCAGCGATTCGTACGAGGGCGGCAGTTGGATCACGTGACGTTTTGTCCCATAGAGGACGGCCAGTCGTTCGAGCTGCGCAAGGGGCACGTGTTGGAGGCCCGGCGTGTTCCGCATCTGCCCGACGAGCCTTGCCTGGCATTTCGCGTGGGCAGGCAGTGCACGCGGCGCAGGCCCGAGTACGAGCATCTTACGACCCAGCAGGTGG
>JAFGTU010000120.1 GCA_016933985.1 Sedimentisphaerales bacterium
CTTCTGTTACTCACGACCGCGGGGTAGGCAGCAGAGCTGCAGGGACAGGCACTATTCGACGTATTCTCGGGAATTGAGCCAGGCTTCAATATCATCCCGCCTGTAGCGTATGGCGCCTCTGGCTCCTCGGCCGAGCGAGATCGGCCTGATGCCGGCTTCTTTGAGCCAGCGGCGGGCCGAGGAGCGGGTCGTATCCAGAAGCTCGGCGATGGTCTTCAGGCTCAGCACACGCAATTTATCTGTGGCTTCCCGGGCCGCGGCGCAACTATCTTCGCTTTGCTCAATAATTCTCATGTTTGTTAAAGTCACTCGCAATTGCAGTGGTTGTGAGTAATCTCAACGGATGCCCGAACGCCCATAGTCTCTTTGCACAGGGCGACAATCGGGATCGTCCCTGTCGCTTGCCAGGCCGGCCTGATAATGGATAAGAGTTGCTTATAGATCTCGATTCTCCGGCCCTCAGGGAGGTGGTAGTGCATCCCATCCTTGGTAAGTTCTTTTAGCATCCATTCCATGGGAGGCAGGCCCCATTTCGCAGAAACAGTCAGCAGAGACCTGCCCATTTCCCTATAGGTGCCGAGTGTTATTCGGGTAGGTTTATGACCTTCAGCGGCGGCCGAAACGAAGAAGGTGCGATAGACTTCAGGCCAGCTCTCCACGGGCAGGATAGGATCAACGCGCCATCTGACCTCAAAGCCCATCTTCTGTGCTCTTGCAGACGTAGCGAGGCGGGCTTCAATAGATGGTGTAATACGGAGGCCATCGTTCCACTTGCCTTCCCATAGATCCGCGATGGCCTCGGGATTGAGGCTGAATGTTAGAAGTATGTTGGTTGTTTGCAGTCCTTCAAGGTAGTGGACATTTATACTCTTGGTGAGCAGAATCAGCTTCCTACTGAAGGGATTCGTTCTTTTGTAGCCGAACAAAGGGATGAGCCGGCGTGCATGGCCAGTTTCACCTTCGTACAGCAGAGAATCGCTGCAGTCGATGCCGAGTCCGAGATTCGGCCCAGGCTTGGCGAGTTCCGTTCGCACTACCGCTGCGTAGTCGTCGACATTCTCGTACAGCACATGCCTGGAGGGGTCACAGAAGGCACGGTGTGTCAGTATCAGGAAGCACGCCCTGCACCGAAACCCGCACGCACCTCGACCTATAGCGATGTCGGACCAATGGACCGGACAGTAGGTATCGTCATTCGTATTGGGCTCCCAGGGCTTTATGATATTGTTCTTGGCTCTTGTTGCCCGATACACCTCAATCGGCCGGGCGGTACCGAGGGTTTTGGCTGGTATACATTGGAGCCGATACTCACCTTTGCTGGTCCTATCCTTGACGACATGATCGAATGGTTTTCCATCTTTAGTGATACCGGGTTTGGTGCAAATACTTTTGGGCATTGCTATAGAGGCTTTGTTACTGTTCATCGATATAGGTCGATTTGTCGTCATCTTTGCGTCTCCTAAGCCGGATCAATACATGTTTTGGCGCACCAACCTAAGGCTCTATGACCAAAACGGTGTATGAGCTGTGGCCGTTTCTTCGTTTATCTCAAAATCTCGAAAGACCGATGGGGCCTCTTTTTTCATGATGCGAAGCATTTGCAGAGCGACCTCCCTGATCTCCCACTGGGCATGCCTATCGCACCTGACACAAAAGATGTGTCTAAGCTGACGGAAGTTGGCTGATATTACAATCTCGCTCTGGACGGCGTTGGGCAATACGAACCTTGCATCCTCGTTGCTAATGCCCAGTTCCTGAAGTCTACCATAGGCATCTTTAGCCTCATTTAGGAACTCTCCAAATAGTCTGCGTGCCTCTGGTTCTTGCCTGATAGATTCGGGCTCCACGAAAGCGAAGCTCTTTTCATCAACATATCTCTGAGATCGCTGTGAAAACGCACACAGCCTGTGGCGGACAAGTTGATGAGTAAAGCTCCTCGATGCCTCAGTGATTCTGAACGTGGCGCAGGCGTGCTCCAGAACGGAATGATGCCCATTTCTAATAATGTTGGCAATGAAGTCCCTCGCGCTATTCGGCTTAGCTTTCGGGGTGGAGTCATAGCATGTTCTTCCTGCCGTTTCTATCAGTTTCTCAGCGTCCGGTGTAATGGCGATAAGTTCAACTCGAGCATGCATAATCTACTAATCCTTTAACCACACTTGGTGTAACCACAGACACAAACGAAGCACCCAGCTTCTTTATGAAGAGACAGACCGCAGTCAGGACATGTATCCGCTTGTACGGGCGGAATAGGGTTGCTTGCGTTATGCATAACATCTTCAATCGCCCTGGCAATGGCATCCGGGCAGGAAAGAACGTCGATATTCTTATTGTCTTTGCGGCGTGCAAGCGTCGAGAGGCAACGTATACCCTTGAGCTGCTCTACGAGTATTGCCGGATCAATGCCGCTTCTCAGCGCCACTGAGAGTGCGCGGGCGGTAGCTTCGCTTTGTGACGGGCAGCCGCCGGCCTTGCCGAGATTGGCGAACACCTCGCAGAGACCGTCGTCATCTTCGTTGATGGTTACAAACAAGGTCCCGCAGCCCATGCGGAACTTGGTCGTCTCGCCTTTTGTCTTGTTAGTTCTGGGCCTTGGAACAATCTCGGCAGAACCGGTATGCGACGTCTTATATGCAGCGTTTATAACCTGATGGGGGCGTGCTCTATCTCTATAGACGGTTATACCTTTGCAGCCCAGTTCATGGGCGAGATGAAACACCTTGTCAACGTCTTCTATCGTCGCATCTTCCGTAAGGTTGACGGTCTTGGATACCGCGTTATCCACATGTTTCTGAAAGGCAGCCTGTATGCGAACGTGCCATTGAGGACTGATTTCATGGGCGGTTACCAGGGCGTTGGCAATTTTCCTTGGGATTTCAAGGATATCCTTGGGTGATGTACCATTGACGAGCAGACGACGAACCTCTTCAGACATCCATCCCTCCTTGACGCCCAAGCCTTCGACTACCTGGGCCATAAGGACAAATTCCTTACCATCCAGAATATTGCGTCTTGATACGATGCTGAATACCGGCTCAATTCCTCCGTTGCAGCCGGCAATCAGGCTTATTGTTCCCGTGGGCGCGATCGTCGTGCAGGCGGCGTTTCGCATGGGGCGGTGGTATTTGATATCCCAGGTGCTGCCGGCCCAATTAGGGAATTTCCCGCGATCTGCCGCCAGCTTCTGGCTGGTATTATGTGCGTGTTCCTGGATGAAGCAGGCCAGCTTCTCTGCAAGTGTAACAGCCTCTTCGCTATCGTATCTGATGCCCAGCAGGATGAGGGTATCGGCAAAGCCCATTATCCCGAGTCCTATCTTCCTATTGCCAAGGGTAATCTCACGGATCTCCGGCACGGGCCAGTAGCTGACGCCGATAACATCGTCGAGGAATCTGACGGCAAGCTCTATCGTCTTTGCCAGCGATTCCCAATCGAGGTCGGTTGCATCTTTTGTGACGAATCTCGTAACATTGATTGAACCGAGGTTGCAGGCCTCATAGGGTAGTAATGGTTGCTCCCCACAGGGATTGGTCGCCTCAATTCTGCCGAGGTTCGGCGTGGGATTGTCTTCGTTTACACGATCTATGAAGCAAAGACCCGGTTCACCAGTGGCATGAGCGTTTTCAATGACCATTTCCCATACATCCCGGATGGTATAACACTCAACTTCCGCATTGCCTGACGGGAGAAGGTCATCGATGGTGTATGAATCAATGTTCACAGAACGGGGGATCACGTAATCCTTTCGTGTGCGTGGATTGGTAACTACATGCGGGGCGTCCGGGTCCTTGCGAAGCTTCTCAAAGAAGGCACTGTCCACCTTCACTGAGATATTGAAGTTAGTTAGTTCACTGTAGTTACGTTTGGCAGTGATGAATTTGAGGATGTCGGGGTGGTCAATCGACATCATCGCTATATTTGCTCCCCGGCGGAAAGCGCCCTGTTGTATTGCATCTGTTGTCTGGGAGAAGACCCGCCAGAAGCTCATCGGCCCGGACGTCTTTCCGCCGCTGGATCTGACAATATCGCCGGCTGGGCGAAGCTTATCGAAGGTAAATCCCGTGCCGCCGCCGGCTTTTTGGATAAGGGCGGTTAGTTTGACGGCCTCGAAGATCGCCTCGATACTATCTTCAATCGGTATAACAAAGCAGGCGCTGAGCATCCCATCCTTTCGCCCTGCGTTCATCAGAGTCGGGGTATTAGGCAGAAACAATCCGTTGACCATGATCCTGAAGAACTCATCCGCAATGGACTGTACATCTGAATCCGTCGCACCGTACTTGAGCTCTGCTTTTGCGACAGCCAGGGCGACACGACGGTACATCTGCTCAGTGGTCTCTGCAATGCGTCCCTGCTCATCCTTCATGAGGTACCTTGCCGCCAGGACTGTACTGGAGATATCAAGCACGCTGCCTTCAGCACCTGCTTTTGACACGTTTCCGCTTTCGTCGCTCATATACGTCAAGTCATTTAGGCATCCGAGAGACCAACTCTTTAAGTTAAGCTTTAGGCTCAGATGCGGTTACTGTTATTTGGTCTGTCTGACCAATGTAGTGACAGATTCTTGATTGGTTAGCCTTATCCTTTTGGTAATCATTCATCTTCGTCGCCTTGAGAATCGTTGGTTTCCAGGAATGTGTTTAGCATCATGAACGCTACTCTGTTTTTCTCCATCAAGTCGGCGCCGAATCGCCTGGCGATTTCGTTCTTGAGCTGATTGAGTTCCTTTTCGCTTAGAACCGCGAAGACTACCTGGTCCCACCCGGCCTCCAAATCCTTGATCAGGTTGCTGATCTCCTTTTCCATATTGTCTAAAGCCACCTCGACCGCCACTTTCTTCTCAGCCCATTCGACGCCGATATCGACGCTCTTATTACTGAGCCACTGCTCGATCTTGGCGGGGTAGCCTTTTGCAATTGCCCAGCGATAGATGGTGTGCTGCCAGAATAGATGCTCGATGCCGCCGTGACCGACCGGCTGCTTACAGTCCACGGCCAGCTTCGATAGAAGACTGTATCCAGCCTGTGTGATCTCAATGACCGACAGGGGGCCGCCCTTTTTGCCGGTTTTGATCCTATGAATGCGAATCAGACCGGGGCCGGCTTCTATCAGCTGCTGTCGGATGAGATTGGCCTTGTATTGAGAATGACTGCTTAGCTCATCCAGCCGCCCCAACGGCATAAGAAGATGCGCCGGCTGGGCGAGGAACTCGAGATAATCCCAGTGCGTCTTTGTCAGGTTGTAATAATCAAATACGGCCGGCGGCTGGTCTACCGCAGTAGTCTGCGAGAACAGCGACGGCGGCTCGGGCTCCGGCTCTAAGAGCGTCTGGAGGATACAGTCCGTTTCCTCGACTCGCTCGGCGATCTGTTCTTGTGTGGCCAGCGGCAGGTTGATCTCGCCCACATTGCCGAGGAAGGTTCGGGGGCAGTCCTTCGTCCGGCAGACGACCTCTCGCTCGGGCATTTCCATCATATAGTCGGTTTGCTCGCGATCGAGAGCCAGTTGATCGCTGAGGATGCGCTTTGAGAAGCTGTCGTTCGGCCGGTACCCGATACAAAAGGCACTCAGGTTTGAGAGGATTACGGAAGGAACCGTGAAGATGCTCTGGGTGCCCACGACCATGCCGACAGCCCTTTTTCGAAGGGTCCGGGCGGCGTTGAGCATGAAAGGTTCGGCGACGTCGGCACGCTTGCACCGTTCGATAGTACAGATATGGGTGAGTTCGTCCATGATCAGCACCAAAGCAATCGTCGGCTTGTAGCAGACCGGCATGTATTCCTGCAGGAACAGCAGCAAATCGCCTACAAAGGTGTTGATGTGGTCCGCGGATAGTCCATTTAACATCCAGACCACGGACCTGCGGGTCAACGCGGCAAGGTCGTGGCTGCGTGTAGTATCGTGGACCGATCCCATAAATTGCAGGTCCTCCTGTAACCGATTCAGCAGCGATTCCCTGCTCATGGAATCGCGAGAGCCCGGCTTGAATCTCTGGGCCTGGATGTGATCCACAAGCTGACGTTCGTTGAATATGCCCTGACGGTTCGATAGCTCAAAGCAGGCGTTGCGAGCCATGTTCGTGATGTAGTCTCTGAAGTAGAAACACTCCCTGTCTTGCACAGTCAGTTTTTGCAGGTGCATCATCTGATCCACGCCGGGCGGCGCCTTATACCTGTTGTACTTGAATGAGCCGGGGACTTTGATCAGTAAGACGTCTTGACAGCCGACGGCCTGCGGAGAGGCCATATAGGCCGGCAGCTGTCCCTCCGTGCAGAACCACCACACTGCGACGTGCCTCTCGCCGGCGGCCGCGGACCAGCCAAGGCGGTGGATTTGCTGGCCGAGGTGGACGAGCCACGTTGTCTTACCGCTTCCGC
>JAFGTU010000016.1 GCA_016933985.1 Sedimentisphaerales bacterium
CCCGAAACTGCGCCGAAGTTCTTTGACCTTTATCATATCAGCACTCCAATAGACCAACCAAAAAATTAGCCCCCTTTACAGTACCCCACTCCGACAGGGGTTGTATAAATATACTCATTTCTTCTTGAGCGTCAAGGCCGTTTACTGTTTTTTTTAGCGTTCGCAGGCGGGTGTTCCTCGCACCGGCCCTACCAAAGACACCGTTCTTATCGGGGTCGCCCAAAAGGGTAAATACCAACCTGACCCGGATTTTGTTCGCAGAAATTACTGAGTACTACGCTACGAACGCAAGGAATATGTGCCCGCGAAAGCGGGTATCCGTGTCTAAATTCGATCTCTATCGACAAGCCCAGGCACACGGGTTCAAGCCGCCCTCGCACTTCTTAATCGCCTTTCCAAGCTCACCCTGACAGAGATACTTATTGTGGTCACAGGACCCGCCGGTGAAGTGTTTCTTCAGAACAGGCAGTGCACGTTTGTCGCCCAGATAGCCCAGGGCCCAGACCGCCTTGTTTCGCTTCCTCAGGCTGTGGCTCTCGGACTCCACGTACGCAATCACAGCCTCGAGCCTGTCGCCCGGATACTCTTGCATTGCCTGGGCGCAGGCCGATTTTACGTGTGCCCCGATATAGAGACAGATGAACAGATACGACACACCCAACAGTACAAAAACACCCAACACCGCACAAATACCAATCTTCTTCCACCGAGCGAGTCTGCTGCCGCCATCCGATTCATTATTCTTTTCTTCTTTTCTCATGATTCATCCCTCACTTCAAAACTGGAACTCGACATTCATCATTCGTTATTCGATATTGATTCTCCCGCCTGCTTCTCCTGCCACGCCTTGACGAGGCCGTCGAACTTTCCGTCGATATGCTGCACGAACCATTCGTCGATCATCGATTTCTTGAACCGCCACTCCTTGCCGAGTTTAGCAGCAGGTATTTTCTTATCCTGCGCCCAGGTATAGATAGTCTGCGGCTTGAGCCTCAAATAGGCCGCCACTTCCTCCAGCGTCATGATGTCGTTGTCCACGAATTACTACCCTTATTGCATGTCGTTGCGCTGATCAGCCGTCGGGAGCGCCAAATTCGAGATTAGCTGTTTTTCATGCTTTTCCCCAGCGTTTTTATCGCCGGTAACGATGTCCCGCACTGAGTGAATGACGGACAGATAAAAATTACCCTCACGCTCTCGGAAGAGTTCGAACTTCATCCCTCTATTCCCAATAAAGGGCCGAAGGTTCCAGGCCAACTGCATCCCCACGAACGCCAAGATGACCACCCAGAATCGAAAGACAACAACGCCGACCTTCGGATAAACCTTGCTCTTCTCGCAGCAGTACCGCAGCGCCTCGACCATAGTCTTTGCCCCGAAGAAGCCCGAAACCGCGAATGTCGCCACATGCAGAAGCTTTATAAAGGCGTAGTTGTCACCCGTTATCAAAAAGAATATTACAACGGGAGCAAATGCCAGCATAATCAGCGATACCATAAGAAAGCCGTTCAGTATTACATTAAGCATGTGGGAGAAGCCAAGCTTCGAGCCTAACACAAATTGAATGATATAGAACACCGGAAAGCAAACCAGCAGCGTTAATGTCAGAAACGCCGGCACTTTAATACCTGAAGAGATCGCCTGTGCCGGTCCGTTATAGCACCCCATAACCACCCCATAGACGAACGAGAATATGTTCAGCAGAATATACTGCCCCGCTATCCGTCGCCCGATGCCCACATCGCTGGTCAAGCTCTCGAAGAAACGGTCTTTATCCTGAAAATCGCGAAACAGCTCTAAAGATAATAAGCCCATCTTAGCCATAGTACACCTCACAAGTCAAAAAGGACCGTTTTCCCAGAGTGTACTGCTCGATTGTGGTATTGTCAAGCATTTTCTTGTATTTTATTGTTATATCATTTTTACTACTATACACTACTGTTTTGCCAAGTCTTCACCCCAGTCTTGGCGGGCCGCAAATAGGTCCTTGCTAATAGGGCCAATTCAAGGGTGTCAGGCAGCGTAAATTCCGGTAATAAAACCATTTAGGGCGAAGCAGGTGGGCCGGGAGTTTAAAATACGTCCAATAAATTATCTTTTTCTCTTGACAACGGTCCCATGTGGGCTGTAAACTAATGACGTGAATGATGTGTTGAATGTATAGGCTTTTTATCTAGCAAGCACAGGTTAGGTGAAGATAACGTATTGCTTGTTTGTTCTGTGATAGTCCGAGAACTCGCAAGGGTGATTGTCAGGTCATTTGAGCTTGTTCGACGATGATGCACGATTTGGCTTGTTGCCAAATAAAAAGTATCTGAGTTTCCGGGAGGAGCTTAAGATGAAGAAATTGATTTCTATATGTTTCCTTGTGATTCTGGGAGCGGGGTCGGCCGCTTTTGCGACTACCACGTCTCAGATATGGTACTTCGACACCCAAACATCTTTGGTGCCCGACGTAGTTGATAACGACTACGGCATGCCGGTCTTAACTGTGGACACGAGCCCCGCAGGAGGCTGGGTTCCCGATCCTACCGGCAATGGTGGTGCCTGGGCGTTATCGGGTGAGATCGATGTGATCGTCCCGAACGATCCCGTGCAGCGTGAGTACAAAACCATCGACATCCTGCTGACATGGAGAGCCGGCGACCTCGGTTTCTTACCGAACCGCCCGCTCGTCGGTGTCAGTGCTGATCCAATGGACTCTATGCAGATGGATATTCTGCCCCAGGGTTCCGCTGGCGACTGGAATGTCACGCTGTACAAGATCACCATTTGGCCGAACCCGGCTGAGGAATGGATCGCGATTAAGGGCGATATCATTGTCGATGAGTTGGGAATCGTGACCAATTGCGTCCCCGAGCCGGCAACTATGGGACTTCTTGGTCTTGGCAGCCTTGCCCTGCTTCGTTATCGCAGGAAACACTAATACTGGCAAAAGTATTGGTTAACCAATAGGTTTGTACAAATTCGGGGTCCACACCACGAAATGCGGTGTGGACCCCGTTCCATTCCGGAGAACGATGGAGGCTTCTCGATATTACCCTATAATCACTTCATTCTTGCGCTGCAAATCCTGGGAGTCGATTTGGTTTCTTGCACCAAAAAGCCCATTTTCAGGGGCTTAGGTGCTGTTTTTCGTGTGGCTAATGCTTCTTATTGGACTTTTTTCTTGACAGCCCCCGATAATAGGTGGTAAACTTAGGCTTAGCATGGAGGAGTGGTGGAATTGCCCACCACGTATAAGCGGACGCGAATGGATCGCGCTATTAACAGGTTACTTTTTCGGAGAAGTGATGATGAAAAGGTATGCACTCTGTTCGATCCTCGCTCTAACGATAACCACCGTCGTCTCCGCCGCTATAACCGGTTCGATCATTCCCAACAGCACCTCGCCGGTTCCCGGTCCCGGAGATACCCAGGCATATACGGTCGAATACACCGCCAATGTCGCAAGCGGCTCAGCCAAGGCGGACGTCCTCTTTCTAACGGATTCCACCGGAAGTATGGGAGGTTATATCAGCGGCCTAAGAGCCGCACTTGATGGTATCATTTCAGGCATCGATGCCTCGCTGGGCGACGTAGATATCAAATATGGCGTCGCCGACTACAAAGACTACAGGGACTGGGGGAACTACACCAATTACGGAGTGAACCTGCGCCAGGCGTTCACCGACGACACCGCAGCCGTAAAATCGGCCATTAACAACATGTACGCCGTCGGCGGATACGATCTGCCGGAGAGTCAGTTGAAGGCGCTGGTCAATCTTGCCGGCAACTGGCTGTCACCTTCAGGCGATCTGGGCTTCAGCGGACGCAGCGACGCTCAGAAGATCGTCGTCTGGGCCGGCGATGTCGAGGGGCACTATCTCGGCGAAGGCGGGGACGGTCCGCCGGAATACTACCCGTCACTCAATGAGACACTCGCCGCCCTCAATGCCAAGGGAATAGTCACTTTCGGCCTTAATCTGGGCGGCTCCAGCGAAGGCCTGGATAGGAACTATGGCGGCGACAACCAGGCAACCTATCTGACCGGCGGCACAGGAGGAAGGCTGCTCAATAATCTAAACTTGTCCACCGGCGAGATTCAGGCCGCTATTGTCGATGCCGTTATGACGGGCGTGGAGGTGCTCACCAATATCACTTTGGCGCTAGAGTGCGACGGCGATTTTCTTCTCCAGCCGGTCGCTCAAACGTTAATCGGCTCCTGGACGGCAGAGGACGGCGATATAAGCGGCTCTCTTACATTTGAGCTTGTCTGTCCTCAAGGCGACTCCGCCCATTTCGATATGGTGCTTTTAGGCAACGGAGCGGAACTCGACCGGATAACCGTTGACATGAGCACTATCCCTGAACCGACAACCTGCATATTGATCGGGCTGGGCGGCTTGGCGCTGCTGAGGAAACGAAGACCGTGACCGGCCCCGAAATGACGAGCCAGGCGACTTGTCGGGCCTAATGTGACAATCTGAGAAATCACGAAAGAACAGGGGCCTATCCCGTGTCACTCGGAATAGGCCCCGAACAAATATTGCAAATCTTTCTCACGTCGCCGCAGCGGCAAAGCAGTCGGCATATCGCCGCGGGCTACGGCCAGAGCACTTTGTCGAGCCACTGGCTCATCAGCACGG
>JAFGTU010000121.1 GCA_016933985.1 Sedimentisphaerales bacterium
CACCGGGAACCATGTTCGTGCAACAATTTGGCAACTCTCATGCAACTTCTTTGCAGCAACTGATGATGACCACGGAAATGGCCCGTGGATTGCTTGGTAGTCTCATGCGAGCGGCCTTCCAATTAACAGTATCTCCCTACTGGACAGCGTTCCGAAGCTTTGATAGAATAATGTCAGAAACGCCCGAAGGGATGCGTCTGGGTAAGTCATTGACCTAACGCCAGGAGATCTCCGATGAAGAACACAACCGTCAAGGCAGTACACGATGCGGATCTTGAGAAACTGTTGCGAAGCCTCGGTCTTTGGGAGAAGATGAATCGTGATCAGCTTCTGTGTGCCTTCTGTGGCACCAAGATCAGCCCTGCTAATTTGGGATGCATCATTCCCAAGGATAAGCAGATAAGTGTGTGCTGTGACAGCATAAACTGCTACGAGAAGATAGTTGAGTGCGGAGAGTAGACCATGACCTTTGAGGGGCCTGTCGTATTCATCATCGCCTTGCCATCAGCGGCGGCTCTCGGTCTTTTCGCGCTTGTCGTGTATGGCTTGAAGAACCCTGAGAAAGTTGAATTGTGGAGTTCTTATGTAGCACGTATGTTGGCATGGTTTTCACAGAAGGCAGAAAGGGCTTCCGTTGGTAGGGCAATCAATGGTCATTTCAAGTCCTTTTCAAAAAGCATTTCCGAGGTGGTGCCTGAGGCTGTCCCATACGGCATGAAGATCGAATGGGTTGAGACGGCCGACCCTGAGGCTTTTGTGCAGCAAGACGAAGTTATTGTCAGAATGAGGCACCATAGGAACCAAGACAGGAACTATGTTGCCGCGGCATTGGCTTATACTTCAAAGGCTGTACTACCTCACACAAGAAGTCACTTGCCAGAAAGGTTGCGCAAAGCAATAGACCTTGCGATTGCTCATCGCCTTCTGAGTTCTGAGACGCGCGGCAGTGCGGCTACGGCCTTTCTCGAGGATGAACTCTTGCCCAAGTTGAAGGGGGATGAAGAACTAAGCGCCTATTCCCAAGGTCTGGATCTAATGGATGACAAGGGCCTTTTCGACAGAATGTTACTCAGGGAGTATGTAACTGCTGGCCATCATTTTGGTGCTAAGCTGCCTACCCAAAACACACGCGATGAACTCAGGCGTTTTTACGAGTTTGTCCACACAATTACCAACCGCGGACCACGAGAGTATGTTCCGCTTACGTTTGAGGGTATGTATTTGAAGGCAGCAGTGATACTCGTGGCGCAAATAGAGACGTACCAAGAATTCGGCCTTCTACCCTATCAGACCAGACTCGTGAAATGCGTCCACAAAGGATTCCCGGTCGTTTACCTTCTTGCCAGAGGAATCAATATCCCTATTGCGTGTTCGGTCGCCAAGTGGTTCTGTCGCGAGTATGGTGGTCGTATTATCCATGAGTCGCGGTTCAAAGCAACAGTTTACAACTATCAAGAAGTTTCTGATGTAATTTGTGTAGTCCTTAGCACAAACTACAGTTCTCTTGCAGAAAGAGCACGCACTCTGATGACTAAGGCTTGGTCAGACGGGACACAGATAGATGCTCGAATAACAGGCATCACACACGACGGAATACACGTTGACATCCGCGGATATCCTGCTTTTGTAGGTTCGTCGGAATTAAGTCACGGCTATTTCCGGCAACCAGCCGATCTCTTCAAGGAAGGAGATATGGTCGCGGTTTCGGTTCTCGATATCGATGATTCAGGCAAGCCCACAGTCAGTGTCAAGAGCGCTGTTCCAGATCCTTGGGAGAGAGCAAGAGCTGACATTACCATTGACAGTATTCAGTCTTGCGCCATCGTAGATGCTGACAGCAAACGAGCTTTGGTTTCGGTGAACGGGGAGTTTCGAGGCGTTATTCCATCAGATGAGATTTCCTGGACTTCGATGCCGGGAAAGAAGTCACTCCTCGGCACAGACGAAATTGTCGAAGCGAAAGTAATAGGCTACGACGATAGTGAGAAGCGTGTTGTACTCAGTCTAAAGCAGATGCAACCCAATCCCGTGGAGGCTCTGAAGACGCAATATCCGGTTGGCAGCGTCATCAACGGCAAGGTGACATGGCTTCATGATGAGTATGCATTCCTCGGCATTGCTGAAGGTGTGACAGGATTCTTGCCTGTGTCTGAATTGTCTTGGAACTGGGTTGAGAAGACAGGTGACGTGTTGCATGTAGGTCAGGTTCTGAGGGCGAAGGTGCTCGACTACTATGAAGAGAGACCGCGCTTAACTTGCAGCCTGAAAGCGATGGCACCGGATCCTTATGAGGAAGCCAATCTGACAGATGGTGCGAAGGTTAGCGCAAAAGTCATTAGGTACGTCGAGGGAGGAGCTGTGGTGGAGATTAAGCCTGGTGTTCAAGGCTTCATAGCCAAGCATGAATTGGCGTATTCGAATGGCCCATTTGATGCCTCGGACGTCGTTGAACTTGGGCAGATTCTGGATTGCGTTATCCTCTCAATTGATGTCGAACACCGCAAGCTACGGCTGAGCAGAAAGCAGTTGTTGGCCGACCCAAGAATTGAGATCCAGAATCGCTTCAAGAAGTACGAGGAGATTCGGGGCAAGGTGCTCAAGACATATCCTCACGGCTTCTTGGTTGGGCTTTCGGAAGGAATTCATGGGTTTCTTCCCATTGAGCTAGTTCTTGACAAGGGAATTGGCCGCAGCCAGCTTACACCGGGCAAGTCGGTGAATTGTGGAATCAGCCGGATTGACCAGAAGACGGGACGAATAGAACTGTTCATTCCAGATTAGCCGGGCCGTGCTACATGCTTGTGCCTATTTCCTTTTTGAATGACTCGCGCGGCCCGAACGCACCGTCCGGCGCGATTGAGTCAAAAAGGAAAGGTCCAATTCCGCTGCAAAAACGCGATTGAGTCAAAAAAGAACGTTGATATCAAAGGACTTAGCGCGATGTGTTCAAAAAGGAAGAATTCCGGCGCGATGTAGTACGAAAGGAAAGGTGCCGAGCATTGGCACGGGGCCTTTAGGGCGAGGCGCCGAATTGCTCTAACTCCTATGCGCACAACGGCTTCCAGTGGTCGAAGTGGACGGGCACTACGAGAGGGACTACAATCCTTTCGGATTGTTTCGTGTCGCCCCGACCATCTTTCAAAAACAGGGGGGTAGTTTGAACCGCCCCCCCCTGCTTCGTGAATGTTTGACAAGGACAACATCCGTCGTAGTTTGTTCAGAGGACAGAAGATGTGGCCATGAGGGACTAATCGAATGCCGCTCCGAAGGAGATACACGCATGACAACTGCGGATAAACCCAAAAACGGCAACGATCGAGACCCGTTGCCGTACGCAGAGACCGATGGGGACCGCTTGCGCGGCATCGTTTCCCCGGTTGCGTTGTCCGTTGATCTGGTGTCGGCGTTGGCGGGGGATCGGACGCCAACCGAAGTTGAGCAGCGACTCCTCGCAAGCATGAGAATCCACCGCGGCCAACGGTTTTTCTCCGACGTGCTGTATGCTCTGACACATCAGTATTTCGCCCCTGAAATAGCAGAGAAGATGTGGCACAGCATCCTTCAGCACAAATACGAAATCTCCGAAACGTTAAAGCGGAATGTGCGGATTATTGTAGCCGCTTTGGATTACCTTTCAAATCTCACGACGAACATCCAGCTACCCACGTTGATCGGCGAGCACCATATCAGTAAGATCGTGGAACTGTCCATGCATGACGGCCTCACGGGGCTCCTCAACCATACGACTTGCCATGAAATTATCTTGGTGGAACTGAAGAATTATGCGCGACATGGGACTGTTATCTCCTTGATCCTCTTGGACATCGATGACTTCAGGCTGGCGAACGATCAATCAGGCCACTTGGGGGGAGACCGAATACTGGCGGAGCTGGCAGCTTCGCTGAAGAAGACGGTGAGGGATTCCGACGTTTGTTGCCGTTACGGGGGAGACGAGTTCGCCGTGCTTATGCCCTTCACCAACATTCAGATAGCGGGTGAGATTGCGGAGAGAATCCGGTCGGCGGCAACGGAAGTACGGTTTGGCGACCGAACGCTGACTGTCAGCATCGGCGTGGCGTCGTGCAGTTCGGACATGACCTCGGCGGAGGCACTCATAAAGAAGGCGGATCGCGCCCTCTACAGTGCCAAGAAGGACGGGAAAAACTGCGTAAGGATAGAAGCATGACGGGAGTCGAACACCCCTTCACAAGAATGCGAAATTGAGAGAAAGCAGGCTTATGAGCCAGATGAGCCTTCGTGAACCTGATGAGTCCCGCAAAAGGCATAATCATGCGGAACGCCGCACAAGGTGCTCCACGGTCACGACAAACGGCTCCATCGGCCCGTCAAAGAGCGTCGTAATAGGCGTGATGAGGCGGGGGGACGGTTCGAACGAGCGCCAGTCGCCCCGACCATCCCGAAAAGTAAGGTCGCTCACAGGAGGACAACAAATGCTTGGATTCGCGGTAGATACATGAATCTGGACAATGACGGAACTTAGTGGAGTGTTCTTTGGTGCGCTCCAATGTCCGGCGGCTTGCTTTCTATGACACGGTTTCCCCAGAAATCGCGGCCCCCATTAGCCTTGACAGCCCTTCCCGCGCCGCGGCAGATTGAATCTTCTTGAAGCATGTAGCCGACAAGATCTTCGTAGTCAACCGCCCTCCCGGGGGCTGAAAGAAGTGGGTTGGACGTAATACTGGATGAACCTTCGGGCATATTCCTGAAACTGCCGTAGAACACATTGTTCTCGAACACATTTGCGGTTGAACGGCCGAATCTGAAATCCGCTTCCCCCTCTACGCAAAAGATATTGTTGCAGAACCGGGTGTTCTGGGGCCAACCGTTGTCCTCGGTTTCCAGCACGGCATGAAGGTTGATCCCCGGCCCGACGTAAAAGGTATTATTATAGACAAAGGTGTTTTTCGCCGGTCCACCTATGTGAAACAAGCGGGTGCGGTCGTTCTGACTGATGTTGTAGCGTATGACCGTATTTTCAAGCCAAGCGCTCCCGGGCTCGGCATCCCCGCAGGAGCAAACCAGCATGAAACCACCCTCGTTGTCGTGGCTGAAGTTGTATTGAAACAGCGTGCTAATGCAGTTGTCGTCGGAATCGAACGCCTGCCCGTCTTGCGTACCATGCATCCCGCTTACTTCGTTGAACTGTATGATCGTATTGTCACAAGACCAGGGCCATATACCCGCCGCATAATCATCCGGCCCGCAACGCATCCGCCCTCCGTGCAGGCGGTTGTGCTCTATAACACAGCCATCAGTCCCGATCGGAACAATCCCGTCTCCACCGATGTCTGACAGTCGATTGTTCCTTATCACCACGTTCGTGCTTGGGAACCACACGGAGCGTTGGTAGAAATCACTCAAGCCACAGATGCCGTTTCTGTCCGTGCGTTCCAGAGTGCAGTTCTCAATCAGCAGGTCGTCAAAGCGCGAAGGCTTCTTGCCGAAGTTCTCCCAGAGAATCCCGTAGCCAGCGCCATCCGCCTTGATGTTGGAACCATTGACGTCATGCACATACAAACCGTTCAAATGGATGTGATGAGCGGTGCCGAAATCTGAAATACTGACGCGGACGCCGCACCGGCGCGGCATAGGACTCGCTCCTTTGTTGGTCAATTCAAGGTTCGATACTTCCCAGTATTCCTGGTTTTCCAGCAGCAATGCCTCCTTGTGCCGGCCCATGGCATGCACTTGAGGTAATGGGCCTTCGCCGTAACTGGAAATCACTATTGGCGCCTGAGGCTTGCCGGAGCCTTGGGGATGCAGAGACCCCTCGTAAACAGTACCTGCTTTCAGCAGAATGCGATCCCCTGGATGAAAAACCCGCTCTGCTGTCTTCTTCAGTGATTTCCAGGGCTCATGGCTGGTGGTCCCGGTACTCGTATCGTCGCCATTTACTGAATCAATGTAGTAGCCTTTTCCCGACATCGGTATTCCTTAGCGTTTATTGAAGTGGGCACAGTGTACACCAGGACTATTTAAGAAACAAGTGTGTAGGGCCACCCTGGACCTCGCTAAACTGGCGGTTCGGTACTTCAAGAATAGCGGAGGCTCGTGAGCTTTTGCGCGTGTCTGGAACGAGCCCGACGGGCCGTGCGCGGGGGTGAATACCAGGGGGGCATAGCATGGCGCCGTGCGG
>JAFGTU010000122.1 GCA_016933985.1 Sedimentisphaerales bacterium
GCCGAGCCGAGCGGATGCTGAGTGGCAATCGCTTCCTCGGAGCGTTGGGCAGTATCTTCGGGCCGATGGCGAATTTTTTCATGAAGCTTGGCGCGTTCAAATGGCTGCTCGATAAATTGGCTGGGATAGACAGGCAAAGGCAGATGCCGGCTTTCTCGCGCGGGTCGTTTCTCAAGGCCGGTCGTCGATACCTGGCCGCTTGCGAGCCGATAGCCGAGCCGATCGATAAGGTTGCGTATTTCGTCGATACGTACGCCAACTATAACGACCATGAATTGGGATTTGCCGTAGTCGATGTCCTCCGGGCTAACGGTATCGAGGTAATATTACCCAAGCAGTTGCCCGCGCCTCTCCCGGCGATTACATACGGTGACGTCAAGAGAGCCAAGAAGGACCTTGCCTACAGCGTCAAACACTTGGCCAAGGCTGTGCGGAACGGGCACAAGATAGTTTGCTCCGAGCCCAGCGCCGCGCTTTGTCTGAAGGATGAGCTGAAGCGTTACGTCGCCGGGCCCGATGCGGAGCTGGTTGCCGAGAACACCTTAGAATTGATGAGCTACCTGGCGGATCTGCACAAGCAGGGTAAGCTGAATTCGCCCGCGAAGAATATATCAGAGAAATTCGTTTATCATCTTCCGTGCCATTTGTGCGTAGCCGGTCAGGAGGGGGCAAGCATCAGGCTCATAGAAGAGCTTTGCAAAGCCGAGGTCATCGACCTTAAGGCCGGCTGCTGTGGGCTGGCCGGGACGTATGGAATGCAGAAGAAGAACTACGAGCTCGCCGGGAGAATCGCTGGTAGATTAAAAGCCGCCCTCGAATCATCGCCCACCAAAAACGTTCTGACAGAATGCGCCGCTTGCGGAATGCAGATCCGGCACATAAGCGATTGCACGGTGAGGCATCCGATCAAGGTATTGGCCGATGCCTACAGGGAATAACGTCGATTATACGGATTGTTACGCCGGGGAGGCCGAAGGCCGATTGTGCCAATCTCGGCTGCCCACGGCAGGAATCCTCAGGTAAGCAAGATGATCTGTCCTAACCGACCTTGCCGTCACTATCAATATCGCGTTCGAGTATTTGCTCCAGCTTCTTGACCAGCTCGCGAATTGTGTTCTGAGTGGCGGCAAGCCGGCCCTCAAGGTCTTGGACGCGGTCCTCAACTGAATCTGACTTTCGCTTTTGACCGTACATCAAGCCGGTCTGCACAACTTCCCATAGAATACCCATTTTTGGCCTCCAATCATTGCCGTAGTCTCAAACGAACATCGCTCCATCTTATCGCCAGATTGTTCGAGACGCAAACAGTAACCGGCCTTGAGAATAGTAAAAGGCTGCGAACGCACGAGTGCCGGGCCATGATTTATGAGTGGCCTGAGGTTAAGGTGCTTTTGGAATCTGCCGATGGGGTAAGTATGGGCGTGGAAGCGTACTTAGCCTGTGCTGTAGCGACAATTCGGCTTTGGATCAGGAGCAGTGATGATTCGGATTGCATACAACAAGATCATGATTAGGAAAGAAGAGTTCTGGCTTGGCTGTCTAACCCTGGCCCTCGCGACAGTCTTCATTGTTCTGCTTTGGAACGTGGGTGCATATCTAATCTAAGCTTAGCTAACTCGAATGGCCAAACTCAGTCCGCAGGGTTCCGATGTCGGGCCGGATAGAGATCGGCGATTCTCCGTGAAGAGTCCAAAAGACCGCCGGTACAAAGTGGCCGTCAGATAGGTTTGGAGAGACTGTGTGGGGAGGTACAAGAAAAAAGGGCCGCGAGTTATGTACTTGCGGCCCTTACTTCTATAAGAGTGTCTCTACTTACTAAGGGAGGGCGAGTTCCGCAAAATCGTAGCTGATTACTACACGTCCTTTGAGCTTCGTATCTAAGCCAAAGCCCGTGAATATCTCATACTGAATAGGGAAACAGCCAAAGTAGTTCATCCGACTTGTCTCGTTGAACGGATCGCCTACTTCGGCGCCTTCAATTATGCTCGTGGGAGATATGGCAAGACTTCCGAATTTAACGGTTTCCTTGACCCACGGCCATATTCCTTGACCTTCAGCGAAATCGTAGGTGAGTGTCACGGTTCGGTTCGGATCATCCACCTCGACTTGAGGGAAGAAATCCTCCACGCCACCGATTTCGACGCGCTTGTCCGTTGCCGGATTGAAGGATATGGCGTCGCCCCAACCGGAGATGGCGCCGGAAGGTGCAGCTTCTTCACTATACAACAATGTGTCTGGCAAAGCGTTAATGACAAAGGTAAAGCGAGTTCGCCCATCGACACTTGGCTGATAGCTTTCAGGAGCGAGTTCATAGAAGTTCCATCGAAAAACCTCAGTACCAAGCAAGTTTCGGACGATAAGAGAAGCGGATGTTCTCGTAGCCATACCTGCGGAGTAATTGTCAAAGTAAGTCTTCAGCTCTTCTGCATCCGCACCTGAGGTCTCAATGATAAGGGGATGTTCCATAGACAAACCAGGGGTGTCAGCGTGGCTGCCATATGCGTCGAAGCCTTCGATACGCTCTGTATCGTATCCGGGGCCATGAATAAACACCACCCGCTCGCCCAATGAAATGCCGTATATCTCAACGTCTGCTAAATTGTTGATTATGTCAGGAAATCGCAGAGTGTATCCATCGCCCAGCAAACCGGTGATCTTTGAGACTTGAATTGACTCGATCTCCAAATCTCCGGAAATACTCCCACCGACAATCAGATCGCCCGTGACCTCAACGTTTCCGGCGAAGTATCCCGCATATCCGTCGCCCCCGTTCGCCGCTGAGATCGTTGGCTCGGGACCGGTATGCACAAGCTCCACAGGTACCTCCAAAACGCCGGGCTCACCCTGTGGTCCCGGCTCGCCCTGCGGTCCTGGTATCAGTTCAATCGTCCTGATCTGCTGCTGCAGATCCAACAATGCCTGCCAAATCTTCTGGAATGGCAATCCCCAGTCCCCTTCAGGTACTGTCACATCCGACGTGGCCACCGTAGCACAAGCCAGAACCAATACCATTAGAGTCAATTTAGCAATCGTTCGTCTTACCATCTGCTGCTCCTTTCTTTGACCCGTGGGTCAATACACATTTGCGTCTGTGGCCGACTATGTACGTGCCAAACAGACAATTAAGATTTGCGACTTGTGCCCTTCTCCAGACGAAATGCACACGATTAAAGACCAAGGATTGATGTTTCCGGGGGCGGTTTTCGAGGGGACAATGAGGTGACCGGCCGATGCGCCGGTTGTACAAAATCAAACCTGCTACCGGCGATAAAGGGCGCTACTTCACAGTGCTCTGCGTCTTCTCAACCAGCCGACAAGCCCTGCGCCGATGCCGCCAAGCAGGATAGCTCCGGGGGCTGGTATAATAGACAACTCAAATTCGGATTCAATGGCCCATTCCTCAAATCCGTCATTGTTCGGGATATCGCCGCCTTCTCCAAAAAGTGCGTACAGATAGACGTACTCTCCGGCGTGCCCGTCGAAAAGGCTCTTGGGGATGTAAACAGCCATGTTGGCTTGGCCGGAGCCGGTGTCAAGCTTGCCATTGACTATAACCCGCCAATCCGCAAGGCCGTCCATTTCGTAGATTGGGTCCGCGAAGATAGTCGAAAAACTCGACTCATTCGGATTATCACGGAGGGCGATTATGAGCTGATCCAACGACAAATTCCAGTCGGCATCATCGTCGTCATTTCCTATTGCGCCTTTCTGGTTAATGTCCAAGAGGAACTCGTAGTAGAGGCCCGTTGTCACTATCGAGCTCCTCAAGGGCGAAACATCAAAATCATAATATGGAACGGCGATTAGAGGCAGTTGCCGAGTGTGCTGCGGAGAGTTGTTCATGGCAAAACCGGCCTCGAACGGCCTCGCATCGGTGTTGTAAGCCTGGAGTGTAGCCTGGTCTTTGTCGTCGTCATGGCCGAACTTCAAGAACGTCTGGAAGACTCCGGTTCCGCTGGACCTTAAATCCGCAGTCTGAAAGAGAGCCCCATTAATCAGCCCTTCGGAACCCAGCGATGTGAGGTCCAAAATGTTGGTAGGCACAGCCTGGGCGCACGGTAGAGCCACAGTCAACAGCGCGAGGAACAAAGAAATGCTTAGTATGACTTTCATAATCCAACCTCCTTGTCATTCATACAACCACCCATCAAATCCATTTGGACAGGCTCGCCGTTAACCAGCGACCTAACGTCTAATACGTTGGGGCGATTTCAGCATGTTTACCGCCGCCGGTCAAGAAAAAAATGCTGAAATTTGCAAAAAAGCGAAAATATTTCGTTTCTGTATCACTCTCTTGGAAAAATCTGCACTTACCCTGTGTTTTGACCAAGTCAACGACAGTAACCAGCGTTTTTGGGCAGAAAAGGGGTATCCGGCCGTGGGAATGTTGGCAGTAGGTCAGCGTTTTTGGGTATTCGTGGCGGGGATGGCCAGATTTGCCGGCCAAGAATGAGCAGGGGTAAAACCGGGTTTCAAGTTGTCTCCCACGTTTTCTCGGCTACCCCTTGTTGGCGAGGCCGATGCGTGGAAGTGCGGCCGGTCTGCAAATGATCATAAGTGCGTGCGGCCTCCCATCGAGGCGGATGGCGGCCTATGCTTTGCCTTTGTAAAGACGACAGACTTCTCCTGGCACGTTCCAGCATCGGTGTTTTGTCGATGCCGAAGCGAGTAAGGGCTTCGTCGGCCAAGGACCTGTAGTCCACAGCCGCTCTACTATCGGGGGCATAAGTGAAAATCGATTCTCCTGCGCTTGGGGCTTCAATTAACCTCACGTTAGAGTGTATGACCGTGTCAAAAACGAAATCTCCAAGGAGCTGTCGAATTTGCCACTGGATTTGTCTGCTGAGGACGGTCCTCTCTTCGACGAAAGTCAGAAGCACACCCAAAACCTCTACGGTACAGGGGTGAAAGCGGTCCCTGAGAATGCGTACGGCGTGGAGCAACTGTTTCAAGCCTTCCAGCGGATAGTAGTGCACCTGAACAGGTGCGATAACGTCAGTGCTTGCGACAAGTGCGTTTATCGTCAATAGGGCCAATGCAGGAGGGCAATCGATGATACAAAAATCATATTTGTCAGCCACGGTTGTAAGCGCGCCGGCCAAGTGTAATTGGCAGCCGGGAGTGCCGGACAACGCCAGCCCGGCACTTGCAAGATAAATGTTGCACGGCGCCAAATCGAGCCGCTCGATGCTTGTACTTGTTACCACTGTGGAAAGCGGAACCTTCACGTTAGTAATCGCGTCATAGATTGTTCTGTCGAATGAGTCGGGATCAAGACCCAGTCCAATAGTGGCATTTGCTTGCGGATCGAGGTCTATCAGCAGGACGCGATATCCCAACGCTGCGAAAGCTGCTGAAGTGCTTATGGCAGTGGTTGTTTTGCCACACCCACCTTTATGATTGACTATCGATATCGTTTTCATTCAATCGGCACGGTGTCTTCAATAATCAGCAGCGACCCTGGCGGGATCAGCAGAAACTTGGCGAGCGCACATTCTTCTGCCGTTCAACCGGCAACAACCGTATCTTGAGTGAGAAGAACTCCACTTCACAGGTGTGAGCCTTCCACCACACCTCCATGTTACTCGTCTATTATAACATCTTCGCCGGGATGTTGCAAGGAAAAAGTCCAAGCAAGATTTGGCAGCTTAGCAAGGGCGTAAAGCGTTGGCATTAACAGATTTAGGAATCGGAATAGAGTTGTTGTCATCGTCCGGCAGGTGCGGAGAAACAAACTGGGCGATGCAGGAATCGAACCTGCGACCCGCTGATTAAGAGTCAGCTGCTCTACCGGCTGAGCTAATCGCCCGTTCAGGCACGCTGTGCGTGCAAAAAGGTAAGTTTACAGGAGGCATAAGCGTTTTGCAAGCGAATAAGGAGGGAAATTACGGCGGGGACGGTCCTATAACAAGACGCCCCCAAATGGTGATAGAGATTCTTCCACCTTGACCCGAACGTAATACTCCGTATAATACATACAAATTGCAGTATGCTGCCAAGCAAGCCGATATAACAGAGAAACGGAATCTCATTGTTTAGAAAAAAGGAGAATAGTAATGAATTATGCGCATACAATTACAGTAGTGGCGTTGTTGCTGGTTCCGGTTATTGGGGGGGGTTGCTCCGTGTGCAACCCCGCGGACATTCAGGCATTTGCCAAGCCGCACGAAGTTGACGTTACCGCGGAAGACTACGTTTTGCAGCCTCCGGATGACATCGCGATACACTGCACCAAGGTCCCGGAGATACATTTGCAGGTTCAGCGAATTCGGCCTGATGGGAAAGTCTCTTTTGAGGGCTTAGGTGAGATGCAAGTGGCCGGCAAGACCGTAGGGGAGGTTGTTGAAATGATGCGGCAGAAGGTGGCGGAACTCTATAAGCTGATCGGGGATTATCCCATAGAAGTCCGCGTTGTCGGCTTCCGCAGCAAGGTCTTTTACGTCTTGGGAGAGGTCGATATGCCCGGAGTGAAAATATATACGGGGCGTGATTCTGTATTGACTGCTATTTCTGAGGCTCATGTTAGCATCACGGGGTGGGAGCAGCGAACCCGCGTAATAAGGCCTTCGCACGACCCGAATGTTAAGCCGAAGGTATTCAAGGTCAATTATAAGCGGATGATAACGCGGGGCGACGCCACCAAAGACGTTCTCCTGCAGGAAGGCGACATCATATATATTCCGCCGACTATACTGTCAGCTATAGCTATGAAGCTCGAAGAGGCGATAAGGCCGTTGGCTCGAGCCTTCTCCGGGGCATATATGAGTCAGAATTGGCCCACCGAGAGCAGAACCGGCACTAGTGGCAATTATGGTGGGTATCGCGGCTATTAGTCAGTTGACCGCCGCCCAGATTTGGTTCCATCCGGATTCATTTTGAGTCTTCGGTAGGCGCGCTGATGTTCAAACGCGGCACACTAAGGTTCATGCACCTTGCCGGCACAGTGTGGTTTATGCTGTGCTTCGGCTATGTCTTAGTTCAGACGTTGCGCCAGGCGGGCGTGAGATGGTGGGTCTTGTTCTCACTTTCCGGACACGGCGTCTTGCTTGTATTCATGTCGATCAGCCTCTATCTGTTTGCGATTTTCAGAGGCGTCAGCGCCAGCCAGATCCATCAAATAGAGCACCCTCTGACCAGCACGGGGTACTATACGGTGTTCTATGTTACGATTCCCTTTCTGGGCGGTCTTGCCGGATGCCTGGGAATGATCGGCGTATGCACGATGGTGCAGCAATTCCTGCAGGGCGTTGCGCTGGGGACGTTGGCTGCGACTTTTCTTGTCTGGGTGATAGTTGATCCTGTTGCCGGCGTGCTTGAAGTATGGCTCTCGCCCGGAGCCAGAAGACACAGGGCACAGAGGGTTGCGCAGGCGAAGCTGCTGCGGGACAAAGAACATCAAGAACGAGAGCGCCTCCTGGCTGATATTCTGGAGAGGGAAGACCGGCAGAAACAACAATGGGCCGAATTGCTCAAGCCCCTTGCTGAGAAGCTCGCCGATTTACTGACGGCTGAGCGGATTGACTTTGAGGCCGCTGAACGACAAGCCGCGGACATAGGCGCAAGTGCCTGGCGGATCGGAGGCATCGGCTGCATGAGGCTGCTTCGAGAGATGGCGATTGAAATATGTAAGAAGCAGGAGGGCGAGCGTCAATCTGCCGATTATATCTCCGTTTGGTGGGACGGAATTGGAAACTGGCGGAATCATCCCCTGCAAATGCCCAGGGGGTAGAAAGAGCCACATCCGTGCGATGCTCTTTCTACTCACCCTGTGCTGTAGTCACAACTAAAAAGTCAATCCATTCAAGCTACCTACAGTGCTCTTGTTCTCCTCAGCCATCCAACGAGACCGACGCCGAGACTGCCGAGCAGAATCGCGCCAGGCGCGGGGATGACCGGATTCACGGAACCGATCTCAGCCGTAATGTAAAGTCCCATCAGAAAGATGTTGTCGTCGTCGGTTGCGTTGCTCGTAAAGAGCGTGAAAGACGTATCACCAATACTCAGGAAAGGTCTGAGGTCATACAGTTCATCGTCGGCTGCCGAAGTACTGGACGGGCTGGCCGGATTCGCGAGGGAATCACCGATGCCGCCGGCGGTAATCAGACCGCCGTCAAAAAGACCACCGTCATCGTAGCCTCCGGCTGAAGATGTAAGGCGATTGCCGTTGACATCCACGCTTGAGACCTGGTTCAGAGGAGGGTTACCAGGTCCAGTGCTGAAGCTGATAGCGAGTGACATGTTCGCGAAGAACGACGCGTCCGTAGGGTCAGTCAGAGGGTCGGCGAAATTGACGACCGTCGTCTCTCCATCGGTATGTTGACCGCCGTCGAGCAAAGCGACGCTGGCTTCGGGCAGGGAGGCAAGCTCATAAACGATTGCCAGAACCTCGCCGTCTATCCTGTTGTTCAAGCTTGTTTCGCTGATGCTCCAGGAATAGCTTGGTCCGCCTGTTGCCAATGAGGTAACGAGAGAGGTGACATCCGCTCTTCCGGTGTACCACTGTCCAATGTAGGGTATTCCACTTACGGCGCCGACTATGGTGTCGTAGTTATTGACTGCATTGCCGGCCAGTGTTATTCCGGCCCCGTTGTAGTCCCCGGTATTGACCGGGCTGTCGGAGTAACACGGATATGGGGTGCCTGCACTGTAGAGGTAGGCAGCCAGGATCATTGCCCCCGTCGGGATTTCGGCCTGGATATTGCCGACGGGGCTGTTATTGCTTCCGACGGCATCAATTGACAATCCCACGTTTCCAGTCCATATCCCGACCGGGGTAAGCGAGGCATTTGCCCGGGACACCGCCATAGCCAACGACAGTGCACAAATAACCAATGGTAGTAACACTCTTTTCATTACGCAACCACCTTATTGATTATAGTGACCTTCTTCTCCTGAGCCAGCCGACAAGGCCAACGCCAAGGCTGCCGAGCACAACAGCGCCCGGAGCGGGTATTACATGATTAGGAGGAGGGGTAACATCAGTAACCCCTTCAAAATTCACATGGTAGTAGCCGGGAGCACCCACCCAGTGCTGTTCAATGGGAATGGGTGTCTGTCCATCATAGCCAAATCCGTCGGAGATGTTCGTGCCAGCTGCAAAGTTGGAATAAGCCGCAAGGGTGAAAAGGTAATCGCCCGCACGAGAGAAGAGAGAGAAAATCCTGAATCCCAATATGTTTGAGTTGCAGGTCTGATATTAGGATTGTCATCGTTTTCCGCGATCAAATCTCCAGTTGTCGCATTCCACAAGGCTGTAATCGGATCGAAATTCGCTCCGTCGTTAAAGGAGTCGGTCCACACTTCGACCAAGGTTGCATCGCTAGCCAAGTTGAAATAATAGTAGTCGACTTCATTATGATAGTCGATATAACCATCAAAATCAAAACCTGCTTGCGAAACCCCTGCCAAAAGGGCCAAAACCAAAGCAACAGACAAACTCATAATTTTAAACTTTTCCATCTTACTTGACTCCTAAATTCCAGTCGGAAAAACTTGTTTTACACACCAAGTCAAGCACACAGAGGCACAAGAAATAGCCTGCCTCGGGCGCACATGTAATCTTTTCGATTCACATCCACTTCGTAAAACGCCCAGGGGGTAGAAAGAGCCACATCCGTGCGA
>JAFGTU010000123.1 GCA_016933985.1 Sedimentisphaerales bacterium
GCTGCTGAGCCGCTCGACAATCTTTCAGTTCGCATCGCTGGGCGAAGACCAGATCGTCGCGCTGCTCCTCCGGGCCTTGAAGGACATATCCCGCGGGCTGGGCAAGTACAAGGTCGCCGCCAGCGACGAGGCGATGGAGCATCTGGCGAAGATCTCCGACGGCGACGCCCGGCGTGCCTTGACCGCACTGGAGGTCGGCGTTCTCAGCCAGCTCGCTTTGCTGGGCGACGACAAGGCCAAGATTACTTTTGACCTGGCCGTCGCGCAGGAGTCGATCCAGGCCAAGGCCATCCGATACGATCAACACGGCGACGAGCACTACGACGCCGCCAGCGCACTGATAAAGTCCATGCGTGGCTCCGATCCCGACGCGACTGTCTACTGGCTGGCCAGGATGCTGACTGCCGGCGAGGATCCGCGATTCGTCGCGAGGCGAATCTCCATCCTCGCCAGCGAGGACATCGGCAACGCCGACCCGCGCGCCCTGTCGGTGGCGGCTGCGGCCTTCGACATCACCGAGAAGATCGGCATGCCCGAATGCCAGCTCACGCTCGCACAGGCGGCTATATACATGGCCTGCGCGCCGAAGTCCAACGCCTCGGCCTTGGCCATCTGGGCGGCGATGAAAGACGTCAAGGACAACCGCACCATCCCCGTGCCGAAGCACCTCCGCAACGCACCGCACCCCGGCATGGCCGAGCAGTTCGGCTATTCCAAGGGCTACCAGTACAGCCACAAGTTCGAAGGCGGCGTCAGCCCCGACCAGGACTACCTCGGCGTCGATAAGACCTACTACGCGCCCACCGACCGCGGCTACGAGAAGCACATCGCCGCCTACCTCGAATGGGTCGAGAAGCTCAAGAGCGACGGCGAGCCCAAGGAGTAGACAGCCGCCCGCCCGCGGCCCGAAACGGCACGAAACGTACCCAAACGGCACGAAACGGCACCAAACGTGCGCATTCGTGCTGAATCGGCCCCATTCGTCCCCAAACGGCGCCGAACGGCCGAGCCGCTGCGAACGCAACACGTTGGCTGCGAGTGAGTTAGCTATTTTTGGATTTCCAATTTCCAATTTCCAATTTCCGATTGAGAATCCTGATCCCTGGTCCCTGGCTCCCGGTCTCTATCCGTTGGTCTGTATTCGATTGTCAAATAACATTGTCGCCAGCGCACACAAGGTGCGCCCACCTTTACCGGCGACCTACCTCTTTTGCGCGCGCAGATGGCACGCATGGGTGGCACGGTTTGCTTGCAAACCGTGTAGCTGCAAAGACAAAAGATTTTTTATTTTTCCGGTGAAAATCTCAGAAGGGGTAACGGTTTTGCGCGCGCAAACGGCACGAATGCCGCAGAAAGGAATGTCCCCTTTATCTTAGTCTAGCCGAAAGCTTCAGACCGATCTCACGAACAAACTGAATGTCGTCAATGCAAGGGATATTGTATGCATGACACACATCAGGGATCTTGATCTTACGTGGCGCAAAACCTTCCTTAGTCACGACAACTGCTTTTTCTGCCATTGCGTGCGCGACTACCCAGGCATCGGCCATCGAGCGATCTTTCTTATCGTCTATGAGCTCTTTATGCGTACTAAGGATATTTCTCAGGTTCACCTGCACCTGTTCGCTGATTTCTCGGAAAAGAAACGGGCGTTCCTTCGCCCATGCATGGAGACCATCGTCTTGCTTCTCGATCTCCCTCTTCACTTCCTGCGTGCAGAAAACCACTCCTTTATTTGCTAAGTCTTCCAGGACTTGCCAATACTCTGGACATATGTCCACGGAATAATATGTGTTCCATGGCTGGATAAGGGCACTCGTGTCCAAGCAGTATATCTTTTTGCTCATCTAAGCCCCCCTATGTTCCAAGGGCTGCAGGAATACCCGCGTATGAAGCCAGTTCAGTCAGATGGTTTGCCTTGACTCCGAGCAGGACACTGGCATCCCGAATGGTGATGAATGCGCTTCTGCACGCCGAAAGGACAGTCTGGGTGAAGACACGCCCGTTACTAGCTACCTTTGTGTAGTAGTAGTGCCCTCCGCCGGGTTTTTCCTTTCTCCTTTGTGCGTAATCTCTCCATCGGTCTCGGTAATAAGCTCGGAGTTGATTATACCTATCCGTTGAAATAATCTGGCGATCTAGAAGACGACGAGCAATGGCTTCCTCGCTGACTTTGAATTGTGCGGATACATTCTCAATCTTCTCTTTCAAAGAAAGTTTTGTCCCTAGCGCTTGCCATTGCCGGGAGAAGGCTACCTCGTCAAGCAAGGCTTCTGATGCAATCCTGTTGCAAAAGATCTCAACCATATCGCTCAGGTTCTTACCAGGCCGATCTAGACCCTCAAGGTTCGAGATTCCTGGCTCATCTATCCACAGATGGGCAAGCTCGTGAAGAAGCGTGAATGCTTGAGCAACAAGAGCGTCCGAAGAATTGAGGTAGATAAACGGTGCAAACGAATCAGTTAGCAGTAAGCCGCGCGCTTCCTCACACTCAATTTTGCCTTCTCGGCACACGGATACGCCGCAATCCTCTGCTCTTTCGATCCAGAGCCACAACGCGTCCCTTCGTGTGTTACAAGCCATTTGGTCCGCAGGTGTAATCCCTAGTTCTCGGCGTATAGATGCGGCAACCTCTGCGGCGTTGTCATCAATCTTCGCCGAGCCGACAAACTGGAGCTTCTCTGCTCCCCCAGCAATAAGAAAGTCCCGTAGCCACTCTTGGCGTGCCCAGACCCGCCGTATAAGTAGGGCCAGTTCAGGGCTGTATTCACTAGGCTGGCCATCCGGTAGGTGTCGAAAGTCTCGCAACGTTCCGAAGTCTTTCGGTGGCTCAGGCAAGTAGAATACCGCGAGACTTCGTTTGTAAATCACTGCTGCCCTACGAGCCTGTGCAAGCGTTGGTCGTAGAGAGCCGTTTTCCCAAGCTTTTATATCTTGGGTTGCTCGTCCAATTCTTTGCGCAGCCGTGGCAATGTCAAAACCAGCTTTCTCCCTCGCCCACTTCATAACCGAGGGAGTTACAATCGCCTCTTGCCTTGCCATAGGAAGCCCCTAACAAATCCGGTGTCACGTTTATGCTACACGTAGGATGACAGAAAGCAAGCGCCTGCTGCGCAACTGAAGAGATGATCGGATTTATTTAGTTGGTAGCATGAGGGAAGTGCGTGGGTGCATAGCACCCACACTACAAGTCGGGATAGGGAGGAGACGGCGCTGCCTTACCGTCTCCAGAATTGACAGGCGCGGGTTCGCGGCCGACAATGCGGGGATGAAGGAGCGTCTGCGTAAGGAGATTTTCACCAGGCTGGCGGAGATGCCGGCTGAGCGGCTGGCTGCGGCAAGTGCGGCTATCTGCTCGAAGGCGATCGGCCTGGCTGAATATCAAGCCGCCGGCGTGGTGATGCTGTATCTGTCGATTGAAAAGGAAGTTGACACCGACGCTATCGCCGCAGACGCATTGGCCGGCGGCAAGGTGGTTCTCGCCCCCAAGGCCGACTGGGACAGACAGGAGATCGCGCCGATTCAAATCCAAAGCCTCACCGAGGGGCTGGCGGTCGGCAGGGCTGGCATACGCGAGCCGGCCGGCGGCAAGCCCTGGCCGGTGGAAAGAATCGACCTCGTCATCGCGCCGGGGCTGGCGTTCAACTCAACAGGCGGCCGGCTTGGAAGAGGCGGCGGATTCTACGACCGATTCCTGGCGACGCTGGTTGGCCGGACTATAATCTGCTCCCTGGCGTTCGACTGCCAGGTGGTCGATGAGCTCCCGGCTGAGCAGCACGACCACCCCATCGACATTCTTGTAACCGAAAAGCGACTTATGCGATTTGAAAGGCCCAAGTGCAAGTAGCTACAGAATGAGAACTTAGAGTCCCTAACAAAATGAAGCGTCGCACCGAGAACGAGCGTTTTTCCGATTGGCAAGGAAGGCGAAGCAGCCAACCACTGGGTTGGCGATGCAGCCTGACGCCGCCAAGCGGGAAATAAGCCTTTAGAATGCAGGTTCATTTTGTTAGGGGCTCTAAGTCCAGCAAAGCGGCATTTGTACGCCGACCAGTCGGCGGCGTCAAGGACAGAACATGAAACAGGCCCTGCAATGGAGCCTTTCTGCTCATAATCTGCCTCTCAAGCATTGATTAGACGATGATTACTCTCGGTTTGGCGCTGGGAAAAGTGCGGCTTCTCGACAGGTGCCGTTCACAACTTCTTTATTATACGATTGATGCGCACATATAGCGGGCGATTTAGGTGATTATTTACCTGGTGTGGCCATGGTTTTTCAGGCTATTCTTACCTGCATCTTTTAGGCCCCCACTAGGGAAAAACCCCTTGCCGCCGAATATTTAGACTTGACACAGTCTGCACTTGCTGTTAATATATGCCTTAGAGCGTTGGGTTGCAGACTCTAGTGTGCTTAGTCTCCCCATGCTCTACGCTTGTGTTGTCCGGCAGCGTGCCGGGCAGCTGCTTGCCGCTGTTAGTCGTAGGATTCTGGTCGGAGAGGAATAAGGAGGCGGCCACCTGCGAAGGCATCTCAAGCCAACGCAATTTCGATAAAACTGCTCTGATGTTTAGATAAGTTCGCTTATAATCAGTTCAATCTAGTTAAGGAGAAGGAGGTTGATATAGAGAGAGGAAGTGGAACGGATTTGCTTTGGATATCTTTTTGTTGATGTATGTTGTTTGCAGTACGCAGTATTGTCAGGCGAAACTCGTCGGGTAGCTTTGGGCCGGCGGAATGAGCCTGGCAAGCAGTAAAGTGTTAGAAGTTTGGAAGTAGCGCGTTAGCTTACAACTTAACATCTTCAATCGTAAAGGAGACATATATGCGCTATGTTGCTTGTTTAATAATTCTGGCGGCGGTCGCCAGTGTGGCTCCGGCTGCAATAAGCATGAGCATTGCCGAGACGGACAATTCCGCAGTGTTGGGTGCAGGCTATGTCACGAACGACATCCTGGTCACGACGGATGTGGACTGGTCGCAGTCTCAGGTATTGGTCACGTTGACCGCCGGTTCCGTCTATCAAACCCCGACTTTCGGCGCGAAGAATCCCCAGCCCGCTTGGTGGGGTGCGGTACCCGCGTTGCAGTATGATAGCTGGGTAACGGATGGATCCCTCGGTACCTGCTCGTATGCAGGCGCCGCGGGTAACCTCGGCGGCGATACCGAGCAATGGGATACTACCCATCTAGACCTGTGCTGGTTCAACACCGCAAGTGGGAACACCGGCACGGATCTTCTCAACGCCCGAATCACTCTCAGTGATGATGCCCAAGGCACATGGGCATATTGCGTCTGGGATGCCGGCGATGAGACGATTGATCTTATATACATGGATAACGATGTGTATAAGGTTGTCGACGGGCACATGATCCCCGAACCGGCCACGATGGCCATGCTTATGCTGGGCGGCCTTGGAGTACTGGCACGCCGCAGACGCAGCTAAGGGCTGCGTTGCGACGTAAACCCGACCTGA
>JAFGTU010000124.1 GCA_016933985.1 Sedimentisphaerales bacterium
CCAGATCAGTCAGGGGCCATCGCCGGGTCACTTCGATTCCCGAGCAAGTTCGCAGCGGCACAAGCACCGGCTTGGTCAATTCACCCGCACAAACGTAGCTGGTGAACAGTTTTGAGCCGATCATCACATCAATTTTCCCCCGGCCTTCGACAAACGCAACGGCCGGTCCGGCGTGCACAAAGGCCCCCAACCCGGCCAATAAAACAATTACACTATAAGTCAGCCTCTTCATTACGCAATCTCCTCCATCGTGACGCTCTTGTTAAACTCGTAGCATTTCAGGCGTCTTGATACACCTCGCCGCATTCTTGTAAAGAATCTGAGCTTCGGCCTCTCCCGATACCGCGTGCAAGAACCGGAGCCGGCTTTCCCTTATCTTCGGGCCGCCTCGTAGTACCGCATAGCCTCCGGCAAAAGCGCTTTTATGTCTCTGATCCTCGTTGCATCGGCCGGGTGTGTGCTCAGTATTTCTGGCGGCGAGGCGTTGTCTTTGCCGGCAGCGGCCATCCTTTCCCAGAAACTCACCGCCTGCCGCGGATCATACCCTGCCATAGCCATGAACATAAGGCCCATATGGTCCGCTTCGCTTTCGTGGACCCGACTGTATGGCAGTAATACACCATACTGGGTTCCTACTCCATAAGACTTCATGAACAGATTGCGCGTTTGCTCCGGTTGCTTGGTCAAAGCCTGTGACAAGCCCATGCCTCCAAGTTCCACAATTAAGCTCTGGGTCATCCGTTCGGCGCCGTGCTTGGCGATGGCGTGAGCTATTTCATGCCCCATCACGACGGCCAGACCGGCCTCATCCCCGGCTACCGGCAACAAACCGGTATATACCACCACCTTTCCTCCCGCCATGCACCAGGCATTCACCGACGGATCTTCAACGAGATTGAATTCCCACTTGTATCCGTCTAACTGGTCGGACATGTTGTTCTGCGCACAATACTGCTCGACGGCCTTCTGCACTCTAAGACCCACACGTTTGACCATCGCCGTTTGCTGCGCATTGCTACTCAGCTTGTTCTCTGAGAGGAATTGGCTGTATTCTTGAAAACTTAGCGAGTGCATAACCGAAGCCGGCACCAAATTGAACTGCTTCCTGCCGGTGATGGCCACCTGGGAACAGGAAGACAGCATCAGAAGCAGGCCACATGCGGCAACAAGTCGAATTCTAAGGGCACTACCGTTCATAATAATCACCTCTTTCGCAACCTTTGATATTCTGTTCTAACCCCAAAGGCACACAGGCTGAACAGATGAATTATACTGTTCTTTGTCTCTGTAGCCAACAAAAAAGACCATTCCATAGCCGGCGCCGCTCGACCAGCGTCCTTGGTGCCGCGTTTCACAAGTAGTGCTTAGCCAGGCTCGGCGTCGATAAACCGACGGCCGCCGGCAACACCTTTGCGGGCTACGCACTTGGGCATTTTGTGCCCAAGCTCGCCGACGACGTGGAGTTGAAGCCCTTATAAATCAGGGCGTCCGGTCGGGATCGAGAGATGTTCGGAATTCGTAAACCTATTAGGCATAAATCTTTATGAACGAGGACGCTATTTTGCTTGCATACGCGGCAAACGTTACTATACTTTACTGTTTTCGGCTCAACGTAGGCAGAAAACCCGGAGCACATAAATGAGATTAGTCAAGTGGCTGCGAAAGAATAATTCAAAGGTGATGGCCGTTGTAGTCATCGTTTGTATGTTAGGCTTCGTCGGGGGGTCGTATCTGACGTACCTGACGCGATCAGGACCCAGCCCTCGCGACGTAGTGGCTCATTTCCTCGACGGCAAAAAGATCACAGGATACGACCTTCAAGAGGCGAGCCGGGAGCTCGATATCCTGACAAGCCTACGTGCCGACGTTCTGCTTCAGAACCAGGATATGCAGGGGATTTTCCTGGGCGAGCTGCTTTTTGCAGATCGCTCGAACAGAGGCGGCAATCCGGAAGTGGTGAACTACATCAGACAGACAATCAACAGAAATAGATACAGCGTAAGCAGCAAAGACATATCGAGCATGTATGATCGCTCCGGCGTTCCGTCCACCATATTCTGGCTGCTGCTCAAAAACGAGGCGCACCGCTCAGGGATAAGAGTGGCAAACACCGATACCGGCAAGCTCCTGACAAATGTAATACCTCAGCTCTACCAAAACCGAGCCACGTACCGACAAGTAATCGGGACAATGGTCGCCGGCGGCACTTCAGAACAACAGATACTCGCCACATTCGGCGACCTGCTGGCGATACTTCAGTATTGTCACCTGATCTGCACCAATGAAGACGTTACGACAAGTCAGGCAAAGCATCTGGCATCCTGCCAGGTTGAGACCATCGACGTCGATTTCGTAAGGATCGGGGCGGAGTTTTTTGCGAAGAGCCGGGGTGAGCCTTCCGACGAGGATATTGTCAGCCACTTCGATAAGTACAAATCCGTCGAGCCGGCCACGGTTACCGCGGAGAATCCTTATGGGTTCGGATACAAACTGCCCGACAGGCTTCGGCTGGAATATATTGCCGCCAAACTCGACGACGTCGCAAAGATCGTTACCCCGCCCACGGACGAGGAGACCGAGAGCTATTACCAGAAGAGAAAGAGTCTCTTCACGGAAGAAGTGTCGGTGGATCCAAATGATCCGAATGCCCCCAAGACAGACAGAATTAGGGGTTATGCCGAGGTTGTGGGCATCATAACCGAGCAGATGCTCCGGGACAAAATAGAGTCCAAAACGAAGGCCATACTCCAACAGGCCAAGACACTGACCGAGCCGAATCTGGCCGACACCGACTTGGAGTTTGAAAAACTTACTTCCAAACAGTTCAGTAAGAATGCCCGCGATTACAAACCGGTCGTAGAGCAGTTGAGCAAAGAGCATAATGTGAAGATATTCACCGGGAAAACGGGCCTGCTCAGCGCCGCCGAGCTCCAGACCGACAAATACCTCGGCAGGTTGTCGGTCGATGGCTACGGTTACGGTCCGGTCAACCTCACTCAGGTCGTTTTTGCGGTCGATGAATTGGGGGCAAGCCGGCTTGGCCCGTTCGATGCGCCAAAGCCGAGGATGTACGAGAATATTGGCCCCCTCGAAGAACCCTCACAGTCGCGCTTCAACGTTTCCGAGAGGATAATGGTCGTCGTTCGCATCGTCGAGGCCGTTAAGGCGTCGGCGCCGAGTTCTATATTCGAGACTTTCAGCAGACATTCTCTCATCCTGGACCCGAACGAAGACGTGGCCGACGACGATGTCCATTCAGTAAGGAAAAGAGTGGTCGAAGATTTGAAAAAGCTCGCCGCTATCGATACGACCAAGGCCAGGGCCGAGGAGTTCATCGACATGGCGAAAAAGACAGACTGGCAGGCCGCCATAGACAAGTTCAATGAGCTTTACGGCGCCCAGGCCAAAGAGGACCCGAACGATCCGAATGTCTTCGTCCCGAATTACCTCACGGCCATTACCAGGAATTCGGTTTTGCAGCTCAAAACGCTTGCTATACAGCGCGAAGATAGCGCCTCGGCAAAGTACTTTCTGAATCAGGCCGAGATCGAAGGGCAGTTCACCCATCAGCTCTATTCCCTGGTTCCGCCGGATGCCAACAAGCCGGATAACCTGCCGACGATCGTGGAATTCAAGCCGAATATGAGCTTCTTCTGTATAAAAGACCTCCAGGTCAAGAGACTGTGGAAGGAAGATTTCGACAGTATCAGACCGGTAAGCTTCTACAGGCAGGACTTCACGCAGTCGCAGAGCCTGGCGCCCGTACACTTCAGGCCCGCCAATATCTTGAAGCGAATGAAATTCAAGTTCACCAAAGAGGAAGAAAAGCAACGCAGCGACGCCAACGAGCCAGCACCGCCGGAGACCGCCATATAATGCCGACTCGCTCGAAAGAGAATCACTTTGTTCTTCTGCTGACTGTGGGATTGGCCGGATGGCTTATCCCGGGCGGCGGACACTTTATACTCAAAGAAAGAGCCCGGGCTATAATAATATTCGCCGTCATCGTTGTGACGTTCGCCATGGGCCTGTACATCGGCTCGATAGGCGTAGTCAACCCCGTGGCCGGAAAGCTCGCTTACACCGCTCAGATCATGAATTCGCCGGCGGTGGCGGTCATCGGGCACATCACCAAACAGGGCGAATACTCCGTCTTCGGCAAGCCCAATGAAATCGGCCAGATTTACACGAGCATCACGGGGCTGTTGAATCTCTTGTGCATCGTCAACGCGGTCTATCTGGCCCATCTGAAAGAAACGGAGCACGCCCGAGCATAGAATGTCCCTTATCGTTACCCTTATCCTTGCAGACTTCACCACACCCGAGAGGATCGGCGTGACGCCATCGTCCATGCTTTGGCTGCTGCCCTTGGCGTTATCCGTCGCCGTGGTCTATAAGGCAACCAAGGTCCGCGAAGTCAGGACCGTAAATTTCATCAAGGAATCCGTCGTGCTCTTCGCCTCGATAGTCGTCTTCATGTTCATAACGGCGGCAGCCCTCCTCGGCATCGCCTGGCTCGTCACCTGAGATTACCGTGACCACTGTGAATGGGAGATCGCAGAAATGGATGCCACAGCAAGTCTTGATTCCTCTCGGCTGCGCCGGGGATACAACTCCTATTTTCTCTGCGGTCTCAGCGACCTCGGCGGTTAAACAAAGGCGCCATTATTCAGCCCAGGGTAGGGCCATCAGCCACTCGTCGCAGAATATCGCAAAGTCGCGGAAATCGCTCCTGCCGTTGCGGTCGTAGTCGCTGAACATGGGCCATTCGCTCATGCTCGCATACTCCGTCCCGCCGAAGGCGCCCATATTTATCGCCCCG
>JAFGTU010000125.1 GCA_016933985.1 Sedimentisphaerales bacterium
AACACAAAACCAGTTCACCCTAATTAGGGACTCATAAAGCCAGTGTACAAAAGCACTTAGAAAGCGCCAGAAAAAAATTCCACACCCTCAGTTGTATAGGTTTGCACACCAAATCGAGACCGGGTACAATCTTCTCGGTTTTCGGTTATCGCAGCAGCAATAAGGAGGCAAGTGTTCGATGCAGGAACGACGGTTATTCAACAGACGGCGATTCTTGTCGCGCGCGGCGAAGGCTGCGGCCGTTTCAGTGTCTTTTCCGCAGATAATTCAGTCGTCGGCTTTGGGGAGATCGGGGTCTGTTGCTCCGAGCAATCGCATCTCTATCGGGTGCATAGGATTGGGGATTCAGGGGACGGGTAATATGCGGGAGTTTCTGAGGCAACCGGATGTTCATATCGGCGCAGTCTGCGACGTTCGGCGGAGTCAATGCGAGAAGGCCAAGCAGATCGTGGATAAGCACTACAGCAATCAGGACTGCCGGATGTATGGCGATTTTCGTGCGATTACCCGCTCGGATGAGGTCGATGCCGTTCTGATTGCGACGCCGGATCACTGGCACGTATTGATGGGGCTTGACGCGGCGCGAAACGGCAAGCACATGTACTACGAAAAACCGATAGGCTGGAGCTTCGTCGCCGGGCAGATGCTTCGCGATACCGTTAAGCGTTACGGAGTCGTCTTCCAGTTCGGCACGCAGCAGCGCTCCAGCAGGGATTTTCGGTATGCATGCGAGCTTGTGCGCAACGGCAGGATAGGTAAGCTGCACACGATATTGGTCGGCGTCCCGGGCAGCGTCGCTTTTCCCGACCTGCCGGCCGAACCGATTCCAGACGGTCTCGACTACGACATGTGGCTCGGCCCGGCCCCGTGGGCCCCGCACAGCTTCGAGCGATGCAGGCCTTATACCTCGCGCCCCAACGAAGACTGGACGCGAAATTACAGCCTATGGTATCACATATCCGACTACTGCATCGGCTTCATCGGGAACTGGGGAATTCACCACATGGATATTGCGCAGTGGGCGGCCGGGACCGAAGAAACCGGGCCGGTCGAGGTCGAGGGCAAAGGCGAGTTTCCAACCGATGGAATCGCCGACTGCGCAATTACCTGGCAGGTCGAGAATACGTTCGCCAACGGCCTTAAAATCATACACATGGATAATGTTACCAGCAGCAAGCACCCCGACCAGGTTCCCGGCTTCGGACAGGGCGTCCTTTGTCGAGGCAGCGAGGGATGGGTCTTCGTGAATCGCAGCAAGCTCGATGCGCATCCCAAGAGCCTGCTGGCCTCGACAATTGGGCCGAACGAAATCCATCTGCACGAGAGCAGCAGCCATCACAGGGACTTCCTCGAAGCCGTCAAGACGGGCCAGCAAACAGCCTGCCCAATCGATGTTGCCGTGCGGTCCAACAGGATATGCCAGATCGACGATATAGCAATCAGGCTGGGCGGCAAACATCGCTGGGATCCCCAGAAAGAAACATTCATAGGAAATGCCGAGGCAAACCGCATGTTGACAAAATCCATGCGAAGTCCCTGGCATCTATAAAACGCATTCCATGAGTATTGAAATAGAGGTAATCAAATGCGGCTATTAAACTCGGCCTTGCTTTTCTGCATCATCTTCGCCTGCACTTCAAAGCCGGCGCAGGCAAATCAAGACGCCCAGCCGAACTCCGGGCTTCTTCACGTAGGCTGGGCGCAGATTGACATCACGCCTCAAAGGCCCGTCGCCCTTGTCGGGCAATTGCAGAAGCGAATCTCGCAGGCCGTCATGGATCCGCTCACCGCTACGGCGCTGGCTCTCGAGACGCGGAAGCCCAATGGCTCGGTCGAGCAAGCCATTATGGTATCGTGCGATATCATCTATATCAGGAAAGCCGTCTCGGACAGGCTCAAGGAGGCAGTCAAGCCGCGGATAGAGGATTTCGATTCCGACAAGCTGTTCCTCAACGCGACACACACGCACACGGGCCCAGGCTTTATCGACGGCGCATTCAAGGGCCTGTACGACGTCAGCAAGGATGAGGGTGTTATGAAGGCATCGGAATACGCCGACTATTTCATCGAGCGCGTCGCCGCCTGCGCAGTCGAGGCGTGGAAGGCCCGCAAGCCTGCCGCGATGAGTTGGGGACTCGGCCACGCAGTAGTCGGAATGAACCGCCGGGCGACTTATTTCGACGGCACGGCCGCAATGTACGGCGCAACCAACATAGATAGCTTTGCCGGCATCGAAGGATACGAAGACCACGCTGTCGAAATGCTGTTCTTCTGGAACCAGGATCGCAAGCCGACAGGAATCGTTATTAATATCGCCTGCACCGCGCAGGAGACCGAGAATCTCAATGAGATCTCTGCCGACTTCTGGCATGATGTGCGAGTGGAGCTTCGCAAGAGGATTGCGCAGGATATCTTCATCTTCCCGCAGACTGCCGCCGCGGGGAACTTATCGCCGCACTTGTTGTATCGCCGGAAGGCGGAAGAAGCCATGCGCAATCTCAGGGGCCTGTCGAGACGCCAGGAGATAGCCCGGCGAATCGCCGACGCAGTCGAAGATGTCCTGCCCCTGGTCGCCAAGCACACCGACAGCACAGTGAGATTCCAGCACAAGGTGGCCAGGTTGAACATTCCCGAACAACAAGGAATGGAGATGCCCTTCTACAACACCGATCCTGCGGCGCCTATAGAGTTCCATGTTCTGCGCCTCGAGGATATCGCAATCGCAACCAATCCCTTCGAGCTATATATCGAGTACGGGGTCAGGATTAAGGCCAGAAGCCCTGCTACACTCACTTTCTTAGTGCAGATTGCATGTGAGCAAATCGGCTACCTGCCCACAATCGAAGCCGTTAAAGGCGGCGGCTACAGTGCGGACAAGTTTATTGTCGGGCCCGAGGGGGGCCAGGTCCTGGTCAACGAAACCGTCAGGCTGATAAAGGAAATGTGGAATTAGCGCTGCGGATCGGATGGCTTGGCGTTCCCGTCTATAAGAATTGGGCCTTGAGGTGTTTTCCAGACGCAACACAGAGGATTTGGCCCGCGGATCCAGTCTTTACTCGCCAATTCAGTATCCGTGGAATAGAGGCGTTGGCCGGTATCCGTGTGACGGTATTCGTACAGAAGCACCGTCGAGGAGTTCTCGTCCGGCTCATGCGCAGGGGGCAAGGCGTAAAAAAGCGGTCGGGCAGAAGAATCTGAAGGGCTGAGACTCAGAGAGATTGTGCCGCCGGTCTTGGCTGGGGCCGTTTGGGCATAAACCCCTACCAGCATGTCATTTGCCCTTTCAGGTTCGACGGCGAAAAACGGTATTGCCTCGACGGAATCCCACTTTCCCGCCTTCTCAACCGCATCACGCAAGAGATATTCGTTCCCATCTTCGTTGTCCCGCAGCTTATAGACCGCAACGGGCAGCGTAAGACGCGGGTCGTCAAGGTCAAGCCGATACATTATCTGGTTGTAGTCATAGCGGGGCGTGGCAGTCTCCGGCGAGCCGGAAAAGGTGTGAGAATACGTGCCCTCAAAATAAATGATGCGACCGCCGGCCTGATCAAAATATGGGTGCTGCTTTGGATTGTAGAAAGAGTATTTGTTGTGAGTGGCGATCTTCCTGGCGTAGGCCCACTGCCCGACGGGCGTATCGGCCTCGGCATACCACACCTCCCCCAACATGGAGCTGTCGCCGAAGTGCTGCACGAAAATCATTATCCAGCGCCGATGGTGGGCATTGTAATAGACACTGCCGCCGTGCGGCGTGATTGACTTGCCCGACTTAATATCATAGAGTTGCGTTTTGGCCTTCTCTCGCTTCAAGGCCCCTATGATCGCCGTCATAGAGCCTGTCCGGCCGCATCCTCCCAGTGCGTCGGCCCTCAGCCATCGGCAGGCGCCGTTAGTCTGCTTCGGCCGGTCATCCGAGGCCTCCAAAGAAGTCAACACCTCGTAACGATTCGGATCGATTACGTCGTCCCATAATGCCCGAACCCGCATCCTCACGGCCAAGGGAAACTGCGTCCCGAAGTAATAGTACTTCTCACCCTCGACATCCACGGCGAAGCCGTGTCCGCTGTCAGGATAAGGCAGGAAATCAGGCCTGGACCTCACGAGCGGTTCGAATAAATTCGTCTCGTCGTTAAACACGACAAGACCTCGCTCTTTGCAGTCGCCGAGATCCTTCATCCGGGCATACTTGGCGACCATTCGCTCGGCGCCTTGGTTGGCGCTGACCTTGATTAGCCCGTCCAGCCAGATCATGCCCGGCTCTTTGAATGGGCTGATCGGCCTGCTGAATCCCATCTCGTCCACAAAATAATCCAGATCCACCCCCACATTCGGATCGAGCCCTTTCTGCTCAGGCAGATCGGAAAACGCCCCGGCCATTGCAAAATGCCCCAGCGGGTAGGAAGCTCTTGAAGTATCACCCCAGAGCCAGAACAAACGACCGTGATAGAGGCACGTATAGACCGAATCCTGCCCCAACACCAGCCCATTAAGAACGGGATTCTTCAGCGGCGCAGAATGCCCGGTCAATAAACTATCGCCATAAATCCCCTGGCCCGTAACTCGATACAGCCTTTCGGCGATGTTGACCCGGTCGATTTTCAGGACAGCGCTACCGCCGGGCAGAGTTTTCAACTTTGTTCCACGGAAGCCAAAGCCGTCTTTGGGAAATTCATAACCGTGGCTCTCGACAAAGAAAAAAACCTCCTGATTCATCAGCCCCGGCTCATAGAATGCAACGATGCCGTTGCTGTCTGTGTAATAGCGTATGTTATTGACGGTCCTCAACTCGACCAGGGGCACCCCGCGCCCGGTTGCTGAATCGACAACCTGAATCTTGAAGTACTCGGTCAGTCGGCCTTGATTGAGAGGGTCTTTCCCGCCGGCGCTTAAACCAGCGTTGCCGGCCAAGAGGACGATGGCGAACAGGGTCGCAATCTTCTTGAGGCAGCGGCTGTGATACCGATTCATCGGCTCTTTACCGATGCCGCAAAGTCCTCTACGAATTTCACACATTGCGCTACATCCTGAACCAACTGATTTGAGAGATGCTCATATTCAATCGTCATCACGCCGCGAAATTTCCATGAATATAATTCTTTCAACACGGCTGTATAGTTTGCCTTGCCCATGCCGAGAGGAACATCGCGAGCCTCGGGCTTGCCCGACTCAATCACGTCTTTCAAGTGCAGTGCAATGATTCGCTCCTTTGCCTTCTTCAGGCACTCTATCGGATCAAGCCCCGACCGCACCCAGTGTCCCGTATCGCTGCACGACCCGATCCGCTTGCCCCTCCCTTTACAGACTTTGAGCACGTTCTCAGGCGCCCAATACTTTGACTCCGGAGATTTGGGGTGGTTGTGTATCGCCAGGTTTATCTTGTATTCATCGCACAGCTCTTCGAGCTTGTCGAAGACTTCCGCCGGCGGCTCGGCAACAAGAGTCTGCACCCCCATCTCTTTGCCAAAGTCGAATATCTTGCGGAAATCCTCGGTATTCCCCTCGATAGGGGCGTAGTAGTTGACCATCTTGACGCCGTAATCATCAAGACGTTTCTTCAGCTCTCGACGCACGTCCTGTGAAAGCGATTCGCTGGTCTTCAAATCAGGACGACTCTTGTCCAGCGAAAGGAAGTAACACGGCTCCACGTATCGAATGCCCAAAGAGGAGATCACATCAAGGGCCTCGTAGAAGCTCCGGTCGCGGAAAGTATAAAGCTGGCACGCAATCCGCCACCCGATTCTCTGCGCTTCTGGCGTGCTGAGCCCGGTCCTCTGTCTTCTGCCGGCCTGCCCCGGCGCTGCGGCGGCAATGCGCCCAAGCCCGATTGCACCCAATAGTGCAGTCTCTGCGATGAAATCCCGGCGATTCAGTCTATCCGATGTCATAGTAGTTCCTCCTATGTTTCTCCAAGCCAAAAATCAATATGCCCCGACTTTACACACAGTCATTGAGGGCGATAATGCTCACGCATATTATCATTTTTTACAGATTTGTCAAATCAAAAGCCGATTATAGTTTGCATGGGCTTGGTGGGTCTGTTAGAATGCCGTATCCTTTCCCGCCTCGGCGGGATGGATGGTATTCGAGCAGGATGCTTGAAAGTGGTTAGTTCAAGGATGATACCGTTAATGCGATGGAATAGCAGGGGTCTAATTCTATTGCTCGCGGGCGTTTTGGCTGTGGCTGAAGCCCGTCCTATTCTCGCAGAGAATCCCTCGTGCGCGCTGCTCCGGTCAATGGCGAAGGTGCACATGGCCTTTGGGGATTACTCCAAAGCGCAGCCGCTTCTGGAGCAGGCGCTGGGACTGGCCGAAACTAAGAAAGCGGATGATGCGGAATTGGCTCTGTGTCTTATCGACGCCGCATGGCTCTACAAAAACCTGTACAAATTGGACAAGGCCGAGGAAATGTGCCTGGCTGGCCTGCAACTGCAGGAGCAGGTCCACGGCAAAGACCATCCTTACGTGACTTACACTCTAAGGATATTAAGCTCCATCTATCAAGAGCAGGGTAGGTTTGTCCAGGCCGTCTCCGTTCTCGATCGCGCAACCGCCATAGCAGAGAAACACTCCTTGCCCGGAAGTGCTTCTTTGGCTGCACTTGAAGTTGACTTTGGCACGCTTATGAAGGCGATGGGCGACTTTGCCAAAGCCGAGGCTTACTATTCAAGAGCGCTGCCCGTAGTCATTGAGAACTGCGGCCCCGACCATCTCTACACAGCCCAGGTGCTCGGCAAGATTGCAGGACTATACGCGGCCCAGGGAAAGTATGCCCAGGCCGAGGCCTTGATTACCAGGACATTGACCATACAGGAGAAGGTTTACGGTCCGCACAACCGGCTTATGGTTCCGGCCTGGCTGACGATGGCAAGGATACATGTCTCGCAGGCCAGGTATCCGCAAGCTCAGGAGCTGTGCCAAAAGGCCCTCAGCCTGCTTGAATCGGTCTGTGACGAAGATTACCCCCGTATCGCGGAGGCGAGGAAAATAATGGACCAGGCGCTTCGCAAGTCGGCAAGGACAACAACCACGCCCGTCGTTGGTGGGACCGAGTCCGACTAGCGCTTCTCCGCAAAACGGACGTTTGATCCAAAGTCAAAGGTTTCGCCAACTCAAACTGACCAGATGGAGACGCTGTCGCGCGAAATGAAGACAGCGTTTCTGGATATGGAAGCGGCCTGGGGGCGGTATATACCTGAATCGGGCAAGGAGCTTGACTGGTTCAAGCGGGATCCGGTCCACGCCGACGAGCGCGGTGAACAAATCCTCGGCCGAATCCTCGCAGAGTATTTGTCTCCTTCGCAGCGCGCTGCACAGCCGGCCAACAGGTGCCAAGGAGGTCGGCGCGCCGGTTGACCGGCCATACGTCACACTTATTGCTGAAAGAAATTCGCGGAGCATCCGGTTTTTTGCGCTTACTTTGCCGGCGGGATTCAGACTATATAGCAAGGACTGAACGTGTTGTTGGTTAATTTTAGGTGTTCTAAAGTGGCCGGGGAATTGCAGAAGAGACTGGTAGAAGCGGCGGTTGCGGGGGATCTTGGCAGCTTCGGCGAGCTTGCTACGCGATATTATTCTTCTATGGTTGCGGTGGCTTATTCGGTGGTTGCGGACCATCAGCTTGCCGAGGATGCGGCTCAGGAGGCGTTTGCCAAGGCCCTGGTCGGCCTGCGGAAGCTCAAAAAACCCGCGCGGTTTGCAGCCTGGCTGGCCCAGATATGCCGAAATACAGCCGTCGATATGGTGCGTGCGCGGGCACGGGCCGTGCCGACGGCAGATATCGCCGATTGCAGCGAGATCGCCGCCGAGCAGGTCGATACCGAGGCGGTCAGGGAGGTTATCGCCGAGTTGTCCAGGACCGAGAGGGAGCTGATTACGCTGCGATACTATAACAGGCTCTCGTACGAGCAGGTCTCGGATGTATTGGGGATATCGAGGGCGGCGGTCAACGGGAGATTGACGCGAACGAAACAGAAACTGGCAAAACGCCTCAAACAGCAGGGGATTTGGGAGAGTTAGAAATGAAATCGCAAGACAAAGACAAGAAACTGGATGAGCTTATCACAGCGGCAATCGGCAGAGAAGACCTGAAGTTCGACTTCGACAAGTGGAAAGGCGAGCACGCCGAGGAGATTCGAGTCTATGAATCGCAGCGGCACCAGCCGGGCAGATTGTTGAATTTGATTCGCGGCAGCGGGGTGCTGAGATACGCCGCTGTTGCCGCTATTGTTGCAGGGGTACTTATTGGCGTGCCGCGACTGACCGGTGGCCTGACGACCATTGCGTGGGCGGATGTGACCGAGCGGTTCAAGTCGGTCCCGTTCTTCAGTGCTGCGATATATATCAAAGATGACGTTACGAACGAGCCGAAGCAGATCGAGCTTTGGATGAGCCGCGGGGGTAAAGCCAGATTGAGGACGGGAACACAAGTGATTTTCGGCGACCAGGGCAAGGTGACAAGGGCCTTCGATATCAAGACCCGCGCAAAGGTCGAGGCTGACGAGCACGCCGGCTTTCTTTTGCAGAAGTTAGGCTCGGCAAAGGAGTTCTCGCTGGATTCCGTGATGAAGGTGGTATTCGGGGGCAGGATGGAGGATGTTACGCCTCTGATAAATCCGGATGCTGTTGTTTCGCGGGATATGGTGGTGTTCGATATTCAATCGACCATCAGCCCGGAATGGCTGCGGATATGGGCGCTGCGCGAGAGCAGACTCCCCGTTCGAATCAAGGTCTGGGACCCGCGCGACGGCGAGGGGACGGATGTTGTGTTTTCGTATTCCAGAGAGCAACCCGATGAATTCTTCGATCCTAATGCCTTTGCGGGGCTTCTGCGGGATAGCCGGGGCAACAGCAGGGCGAACCTCGCCTACGCTTATTTGAAGGATCCGGGCGGCAGGCGGATTACCCCTGAAGATATGTTCGAGGATTCCGGTTTTCACATGCCGCAAATCAAACATGTCGGGATAACGCCGAAAGGCGCCGTCTGGGTGATAGCCGAAAAGGCAAGCAATCGTACGCCGGAGGGGCGGGTCTTCTACGGGTTTGAAGAGATCGCGGACGACCTTGATAGGGTATATCAAGAGGTTTATTCCTCACATAGAGTGGACGGCGATCAGAGCATGGAAGTCTTTGTCCCGATCGGGTATCCGTTCGATGGGAATATCCCGGGTAAGATCACGCTTAGCTGCAAAATGAAGGATTACGAAGCCCTCGGCCGCGAGCCGTTGGTTGGGACGGTCGAGCTGACGCAATGGAAGCAGAACGAGATGTGGCCTGAGGGGACGATCGGCTCATCGCCTCAGGAACTTGCCACGACGCTTGCCTGGCAACATGCAAACGCAAAACGCTACACCGGAGCGGAAAGGATAATCGCGACTATCGAGGGCGAGCCTGAAACTGATTCGGCTGCGCTCACGCGGGAAAGAATTCGGCTGCGAATACTCGTAAGTCAGGAGAAGTGCGCCGAGGCCGTCGAATTGGGCCAACGGCTCATGCCGACCCTCGAAGACGACTACCGCAGATGGAAGGGCTATGCTCCGCATCCCGATGCGTTCACGGATTACCTGCGGGCACTGGCGTACACAAAGCGGCTGGACGAAGTCAAGCAGGTCTGGGACAAAATCAAGGCCATAGACCCCCATATTCCGGACAGATTAAATAAGCGTGCGAGGCGGCATATCGAGGAGGATATGCAGGCCGGCTTCAAAAATGCTGCCAGGATTCTTGTCCCGCATCTCTCGCGAGAGGCTCATTTGACTGTCGAACAGATCAATGAAATGCTGCAGCTTGATATCAAGAACGACGAGACATTCAAACATTATGTCTTCTGGGACTGGAACCCGGAATTCGAAAAGCCTGAATTCAAGAATTGGCAGCGGCGGTTGAGTGAACTGGCGGAATACTATAAGACGCATCCTCTTCCGGAGAGGATGGAGATTCTCGAGCGTGATAGGGATCTGGAGTTTGCGGTTCGTTTCACAAGGATGCCTGGGATTGATACGCATTTTGCCGAACCGCTGCGGTGCAAGTTTGGGGAGTACGTGTATTTTTATAAGTATCCCGAGTCGGCAGGTCGGCTGCGAATGGAAGATGGGCTTGCTGAGATGAAATTGCAGCACGATATTGTCTTTAAGACGGAGATTGAGCAGCCGGAGAGGATAGCGGTTGTGCTGGATTATTTCGGCCTGGAGGTTGTGGAGGTGAATGAGCCGAGGCAGGTGTGGGTGGCAAAGCACGATGGGCGAAAGTTGAAGGATTTCAAGGAGGTCAAGGCGCCGGGCAAGGTGACGGCGATGTCCAGCGGCGGGCTTGATTTGGAATACCTGTTCCGCAGCTTGATGGACCAGCAGAACCGCGATGCAAAGGCGGCAGGGCCGGTGATAATAGACCGGACGGGGCTGACTCAAAGAGTCTCACTGGAATGTCCGTCCTTTGAAGGGTCCGAGGGTCTGGAGACCGCACGCAAATGGTTCGCCGAGGAGATGGGTGTGACGTTCACCGAAGAGGTGCGGCGGATGACGACATACATTATTCGCAAACGTCAATAACGCCGGCTGCGTTTGAAGAATGCTTGTATTGTTCTTCGTCGCCGGGTCACGTCATTCCGACCGAAGTCCCGCCATCGTCTGGACGAAGCGGAGGAATCTATCTCATTACCCAGCGTTGTGATTCGTAGATGAGGTTGGCGTCGGACCTCTGGGCCGGATCGCCTTCGAGCTTGTACGTGAGTTCGAGGGTCTTTCTGAGGAATACTATAAGCGGGTTGCCGTTCTTGTCCTTTGCGACGGGGTGACTGACGAATGCCGTCTCGTTGCTCAGGCCCGTGATATATATCTTTATCTCTTTGGCCTTTTCATCGAAATCGGGCCAGATTACGGCGATGTCCTTAGAGTTATCCTCGCCGGCGAGGATTTTGTCGTCGGTCGCGGCAAGGGATTCGAGGAACGAGTAGGCGGCCTGGTGACGGTTTCTGACGCTCTCGAAGACGTCGGGCGTAACGTTCTGGCCGGCGGGTATTATCTGGAAGGTGTCGGTCTTAAGCTCGCACTTGGGGTAGAAATCGACCTTCGTGCCGGTCTTGTTGGTCAGGGTGATCAGGGAGTACCAGAAGCGTTTCGGCTTGTTGTCGATGCCCGTGCGGAGGATAATCTGCTGGGGGTGGGTGAACTTGGTGTCGATGGTCCATTGGCCGGGGGCCGGCATTAACGCCGGGGTCGGCGCGACCGCCCGGCAGACGCACGCAGCGGCGGCCAGGACGATAAAGGCGGAACAAGGCAAGGCTCTCATTGTATTGCCCCCTTTTGAAAGCGTAACACAATCAATTCTCATATTTGCCGAGCATCCTGGATTCCCGCCTACGCGGGAATGACAGAATTCCAGCTCTTCTGTTCTCAGACGGCGTTGGAAGCGCATTTTCTAACCTTCCAGGCCCAAACACGCGCCCAATACCCTATTTTACCCCAAAAAGGGCTGACGGACAAGAGTTTTTTGCACATTCTATAAGTAGTTTCGGCTCTTGCACCCCCGTTTGTTCGCCAATTCCGCCGGATTTGCGATTATCAGTGGGTCATCTTGCTGGCATACACGTGAATTGCCATACGGGGCCGGTGGTCTTACCATAAATGTTGACCTCGTCAATTCGCCAGTAGTAAGTCTTCTGGGCTTCAAGCGGGCCCGGTCTGAATGTGTCGGCCGTCTGATTTCCCTGGAATTGCCCCGGAGATTCGGTGCCGAAATAGACATCGTGGGTCTGGGCGCCGGCGCCCGGCTGCCAGGAAAGCGTAACAGATGCGCTCGGATAAGTAGCTTCGTCAGTGGGATAAGGATCAGTCGCTGCATCGGGAGGTGATATCCTGAAGGTCCACACCGCACCTATAGTCTTACCGACGCCGCTGACTTCATCGATTCGCCAGTAATATGTGTGGAACGGGAGAGTGGCGCCCAGGTTGTATGTGTTAACGGTGAAATATCCACGGTATTCGCCCGGGCTACTGATTCCGAAATAGACATCGTGCCCCCAAGTGTAGTTTCCAGGCTGCCAACCTAAAACATAGTTACCTTGCGAATCGGGAAAAACACCGGTTGCGCCGTCGGCAGGATACGGATTGGTTGCCTGAGTGGGGGGCAGAACAGTGAAGGTCCAGACGGGACCAACAGTTTTACCATCGCCACAGATTTCATCGATGCGCCAGTAGTAAGTCTTGTACGCTTCCAGGTCGGACGGCGTGAACGTCGTCGCAGCCTGGTTACCCTGAAATTCGCCGGGTGATTCAGTTCCGAAGTACACATCGTGCGTTTCTGCGCCTGAGCCGGCATGCCACGCGAGAGTAACGTGTGTATTCGCATAAACGCTTCCATCAGCAGGATAAGGTTGGGTCGCCGGATCGGGAGGAGGTGTCCTGAAGGACCAGACCGTTCCTATGGTCTTGCCGCAACTGCCGATTTCATCTATACGCCAATAGTAGGTCTGTGCCACTTTGAGGGAGCCGGGGTTGAATATAGTCCCGGTTTGACTTCCCTGGAAATCTCCCGGGCTGACCGTCCCGAAATACACATCGTATGTTTCAGAGCCTTGGCCCGGCTGCCATGATAGAATCTGGGGCATGCTGTTGCATTCGGCTCCATCCGCGGGGTAAGGATTGGTTGCCGGCGGGGGACCCTCGACTGTGAAAGACCATACGGGGCCTTCAGTCACGAATTCCCCGCTGACTTCATCGATTCGCCAGAAGTATGTGTTGCTCAAAAGCACAGGGCCCAGGCTAAAGTCGGTGTCAGAGACGGTTTGGTTGCGTTTGTATTGGCCGGGGCTAACTGTCCCGAAATAGATATTATGCGAGTGGGCGCCATCGCCGGCCGTCCAGTTCAGCATGAATGTTCCAGATCGATCGGCACAGACACCCGTAGCACCGTCTGCTGGAATTGGATTACTTGCAGGGGCCGGCGGCGAAATCGAGAAGGCCCATACGGTTCCCGTGGTTTTGCCGTAAGTGTTAATCTCATCTATTCGCCAATAGTACGTGCCGGATGTAGAAGGGTAGCCGGCGAAAAATTCTGTCTCAGTCTGGTTACCTCGAAAATAGCCTGGGCTGACGGTTCCAAAATAGACATCGTGGCTGTCCGCGCGGCCTCCGGCCTGCCAGGTTAAAGTAAGCCCGAGCCACCCTATAGAAGGATCGACGGTTCCATCGGCGGGATAGGGATTTGTTGCTCGGCCCGGACGCCAGGGACTCGGTGGCTCGAGGTCCGAGATAAGCCACTTGCGGGCCAGAAATGCAAAGTCTATGCCATCGACTATGCAGTCACCGTTGATATCGCCCGCGACGATTGTCTCGCAGGGCGGCTTATTGAAGTACGACTTACTCGCCTCGGCCGTCGCTCCATAGGCGCCCATATTGATTCTGCCGCCGTTGGGGAATGGCTCGAGGCTGATGGGATAGCTGGGATCCCCAGCATCGATACACAGGCTCGTCACATCGTCTATTGTCCACTCTCTTTCATCAGCATCCCACCTGCCCGCCTGGGATTTCAAATGATAGTCGCCGCCGGCATCCATCCATGTGGTATTAGGATCGTTAGGCTCGACATGGATATTCGGATCTGTAATATAACCCCAATACCCCGGATCGGCAAAGCAAGGATCGACGTCGATATTCCCGGGGCCCCAATCTATGGTATATATGCCGTCGGTATACACGTCCGACTGGCCCCCGCTAACGTTGGAATAGGAAACAGAGACGAAGGGAGGACCGTATAAGAAGGCATTTGCCTCATCGACTGCTATCTGCGGTCCTACCGGTGCGGTGTTGCCGTGAATAATGGAATTAGAGATTGCCGGACGGGCGTACATCCGTCCGTGGATTCCGCCACCGAGCTCACCGGCGACATTGTCGGCTATTATGCATCCGCTCACCATCATATAGCCGCCCCTTGAAGAGATGCCCCCGCCTTTTGTGCCCGCTATGTTACCTGTTATGATACAGTTCTTTACGACGAAGGGCACGTCGGCGGAAGTGGTTCGGATTGCGCCGCCTCTGCCGGTAGCTACGTTATGGCTGATGATGCAATTTTCAACGGTTAGACCATATTGCCCGGTTCCGTAGATTCCGCCGCCGTAACCATCGGATGTATTATGGGTAATGATGCAGTTTCTGACGGTTAGGTAACCACCCGTAGCGCTTATTGCCCCGCCGGAGCCGGTGTTATAGGTCAAGATGCAGTTGGTGATAATCGGGGAGGCCCCGTCGGAGGAAATGGCGCCACCGCCGTTAGAGAAAGGCCAATTTCCGTAGCCGTTTATTATTTTCACGCCGCTTAGGATCGAGTTTGCATCTTCGGCGTTATCGAAGATGAACCCCTGACCCTGCTGTCGGCAGTCGATTACGGTTTCTGCGACGACGTCGAAGTCTTCGGGGTTGGTGCCTCGAACGGTTATTGCTTTTCCTTTGAACCAAATGTTGTAGTTTCCCGGGCCGGTGTATGTACCTGGTTTGATTTCGACCACTTCGCCGTCGTATGCGTCGTTTATTGCGGCCTGGATGTTTTTGAAGTCTGCGGGGCCGTCGTCATCGACGGTGATTGTCGTCGCCCCGGCCGGGAGGACAAGGCACAACGCCAGCAGCAATGCCGCCAAGCAGGTTTTCGCACTTATCTCCCACTTCATATTTTCAACTCCTCGAACATTAGTTCTACAAACAGAATTATATCAGATTCGGCTCCGCCGGCCATGAGAAAACTCAAGGTTTTCTGCCTCCGATGTCGTATATGTGGGAATCCGGTCATAGGCGTCATCTGGTTCCTCCGCTGGTCGTGAAGCTCCAGATTGCGCCCGTTGTCGTACGCGCCTGATTGCGTTCATCGATCCGCCAGTAGTACCTGGTATTTGGCGATAGCGGAAAAGGAGTCGGGTAGAACAAGTTGGTGGTTTGATTGCCCTGAAAATCGCCGGGGGTAATGGTCCCGAAGTAAACATCGTGAGAAGTTGCGCCCTCGCCCGGCGTCCAGCTTAGAATCGAGCCAGTAACGCCTGTGGCCCCGTCTGCCGGGTCGGGATTGGTTGCCCTGCCGGGGATCAGCGGGCTGGAGCCCAGCCAATGCCAGGCGAGAAATGCGAAATCCCTGAAATCAACTATACAGTCGCCGTTTATATCGCCTGCGACTATTGTCTCGCAGGGCGGCTTGTCGAAGTACGACTTGCTCGCCTCGGCCGTTCCGCCATAGGCGCCTATATTGATCCTGCCGCCGTTGGGGAATGGCTCGAGGCTGATGGGATAGCTGGGATCCCCAGCATCAATACACAGGCTCGTCACCTCATCTATCGTCCATCCTCCCTCGTCAGCATCCCATCTGCCAGCCTGCGACTTCAAATGATAGTCGCCGCCGCCTTCGACCCACGAGGCATTCGGGTCGTTCGGCTCGACACGGATATTCGGATCGGCAATATGTCCCCAATACCCCGGATCCGCGAAACAAGGATCGGCATCAATATTCCCCAGTCCCCAGTCTATCGTGAACGTTCCATCATTCCACACATCTGGCCACCCGCCGGCGATATTGGAATACGATACGGAAAGGATATAGTCGGAACTCCCCCAACCGTCATAGAGTGCAATCTCCGGGCCCTCGGGAGCGTAGTTCTCGCAAACGATCGAGTGTGAGACCGCCAGTTGGCAGTACTGACGTGCGGATATTCCGCCGCCGCGCTCTGTGACGATGTTGCCTGTTATTACACAGCCGGTGACTACAAAATCGCTGGCTCGTGCGGAAATTCCGCCCCCCACTTCAGATTTATTGCCGGTTATGATGCAGTTCCTGATGATCGATGGCTCATCGCATCTAATGCGAATTCCACCGCCCCAATGAGATGACCTATTGTTGCTTACGATACAATTCTCAATTGTTGCGGACCGGGCGTCGGTGCAAAAGATTCCGCCGCCGTAACCGTTGGAAATGTTGTGCGTTATGATACAGTTTTTGACAATTAAATCGCTCTGTTCGTTAGCGCCTATCGCGCCGCCGGAACCCCTATTACGCGTCAAGATGCAGTTGGTGATGGTCGGCGACCCGCCGTGGCAGGCAATGGCACCGGCATAGGCCCAATCATATATAGAATGCATGCCGGTACCGTTCGTTATTGTCAGACCGCTGATGACCGAATTTGCGTCTTCGCCTACGCCGAAGACAAACCCGCACGTCTCTAAGACGTTTTTACAATCGATTACGGTTGCTGCTACGATGTCGAAATCTTCCGGGTTTGTTCCACGCACAGTTATTGCTTTTCCGTGGAAGACGATATTGTAATTTCCGGGGCCGGTGTATGTACCGGGCTGGATCTCGACTGTGTCGCCGTCGTTTGCGTCGTTTATTGCGGCCTGGATGTTGTTGAAGTCTGCGGGGGCGTCGTCATCGACGGTGATTATTCTCGCCCCGGCCGTTGAGATTAGGGACAGGGTCAGCAGCGATGCCGCCAGGCAGGTTCTTACGCTCATCTTCCACTTCATATCTTCAACTCCTCGAACATTAGTTCTACAAACAGAATTATAACAGATTCGCCACTGTCGGGCAAAAGAAAATGCAAGAGTTTCTGCGTATTTTATCAGTAATTTTGGTTTTTGGCCGGGCGTTTGTTCGGTAATTTCGCCGGATTTGGGATTGTCGGGGGCGGCCAATGAGTTGCACCGGCTACTATTTTGACGTTACGGGCGAGTCGCGTGTGGTTCTTGTTTGGAGTTCTTTGCGGCGACAGGGGCTGAATTGGGTTTGTTTGGGTTTGTTTTTCCGGGTCGGACTGGGGCGGCGTATTTGCAGAAGTTTTTGGTGCATAAGAGGTTGTGGTGATTTTTTGGTTTTCGGGATTGGGTTTGTTTTGCGCAATTGGTGAAGGGTGAAGCGTATCTTGTGAAGCGTTAAGCCTCGTGAGGGGTTTCGTCGACGAATC
>JAFGTU010000126.1 GCA_016933985.1 Sedimentisphaerales bacterium
GCCGGTTCCTGTTGCCGGGTCGAGGATTTCAACATCTTTACTGGCAAGGATTCTGCCAAAATGCTTGTGTAATAAGAAATCAGTACTTTCAATCATAAACTTTACTATCTCGTCGGGGGTATAGATGATTCCGAGTCTGTCGGCGGCTTTTGGATTATAAGCCTTGTAGAAATTCTCGTAGACAACCTTTAAGAATTTCTGTTTTTCGGTATGGTTCGCAATTTCCCCCGCACGTGCCTTAATCATCTGATAATAAATCTTTATGGTGTCGAGCGTATCACGTTTGGTTTTGCCAGTAAAAAATGTGCATTCGAGTTTCTGAAGTTCCTTTGAGATATTATTTTCCTGATGAAACTGTGGGTCATCAAAGACAGTAGTAAAGATTTCCTCGGTAAGAATGTGCTGAATGAGCATTTCGTTGACGTCTGCCAGTTCGACATTTTCGTTTATTACATTTTTGCACAGTTCAAGAAAAGATTCTCTGACAGCAACAAAATTCTTATTCTCTTTTACCTGTTGCTCAATCATCTGCCGCAGAGTATCAAGTACCTGTGGTAAATCCTCTTTAAATTTTTCTATAGCATCGCGGAAGTCTCTTACTTCACTTCGCGTATAGGATACAAAACGTGTAAGCAGCAAACCCAATTCTTTAGGATTGCGCACATCGCAACGGCCAACGATATCGCCCTTTTGATAGAGGATTGCTCTCTGGCTGTCTTCAAAAAGGATGTTGCTGGAAGGGTAGCCCTTCTTATATTTCTTTTCAATTTCTACTTCAAGGTCATCATCGGTATCTTTGCTTTCCCAATATCCCCAGTCAAGTCGGAGGGCATCTTTTAGTGTACCATCGGGACGAACTGTTTTACCTTTAGAAGTGCAGTAATCGAGATCGGCAATAAGCAGGAGATTTTGCTTCTGTGCGTATTCGTTCAAAAGGTTCTCAAAAGCTCTTCGTATTGAAGATTCTTTGGCAGTGCCGCCAAATCTAATGTATTTTTCGACTTCTGAGTAATACTTTGAAATAGTTTGCAATGACATAAAACGTAATTCGACTTTTGTGTTAATTGCTCTTAAAGAATTTTTGCATCGGCCTCTGTTACAATACTTTCATTATGATTACCAAGAATAACAGGCAATTTATGCGGCATTTCGCAAATTCCCCAAAATACATCCCTGTCAGCATACTAACACATTGAGATATATTTTACCACGATGTTCTGCGGGAGTCAAAGGAATTTGGGGGGAAAAAGGAGACGGAAGACAGACGACGGATGGGATGGGGGGCGAGGATAAGTTATTGATTATTTACTCCCAAAGAATGGTATCTGCGATATTGATAATTGATTACTGATTAATGATTGACAGGGCGTTTAGGAAGCATTATACTGCCGGGACTTAGAAAAATTCGGGAGTGTAGCTCAGTTGGTAGAGCAACGGCCTTTTAAGCCGTAGGTCTTGGGTTCGAGTCCCAACACTCTCAGTGTTGCTATCCGGCCGGCTGGCGGGAGTTTTCCTGGCGGGCTCTTATGATTTCTTCGCCGATTTTCGCTGGCACTTTGGCGTAGCGGGCCATTTCCATTGAGAAGGTTCCCATTCCTTTGCTCAGGCCGCGAATTACCGTGGCATAGCCGAACATGCTCGCCAGCGGGACCTCCGCTCGAACAACTGCGTGATTACCCCTGGTCTCGGTGCCGAGAATAATTCCCCGGCGGGAGCTAAGATCTCCGACTACAGCGCCCTGGAATTCCCGGGGCGTTTCAATCTCCACGCCCATAATCGGTTCGAGCAGGCATGGCCTGGACCTTCGGAACGCTTCTACGAAGGCATCCCTTGCAGCGATGCGGAACGCCATCTCGCTCGAATCGACCGAGTGGTATGAGCCGTCGTCGAGGCACATCTTGCAGCCGACAATCTCATAACCGGCCAGAGGGCCCTTCTTCATTGCCGCTTGAAAGCCCTTATTAACCGCGGGAATGTATTCGCTGGGAATCCGCCCGCTCTTAATGTTGTCCTCGAATTCGTAGCCGGCTTCTCCATCCTGAGCCAACGGAATCAACCGTCCGATCACATGCGCATACTGGCCCGAACCGCCTGTCTGCTTTTTGTGCCGGTAGTTGAAGGCGGATTCAACGGTCGGAGTCTCGCGATAGCTGACATTCGGAACGCCGACAGTCACCTCCGCCCTGAATTCGCGGCGCATGCGCTCGACGTAAACATCGAGGTGCAATTCGCCCATCCCCGCGATGACCGTTTGGCCCGTTTCCGCATCGGTCGAAACACGGAAGGTCGGGTCTTCTTTAATGAATCGGCTCAGCGCCTTTGCCATACGCTCCTGGTCCGCGGAGCCGGCGGGCGTGATAGAAAGGCTAATCACAGGATCGGCCACGAAAATGCTTTCGAGAGAATAGTTCACGCCGTCGCCGCAGATGGTATCTCCGCTGGCGCAATCGACGCCCAAGAGAGCCACAATATCGCCCGGCCCGGCATCTACAATATCCTCGCGGTCGTTTGCATGCATCCGGACAATCCGCCCCACTCTTTGCTTCCTGTTGGTGCGCGCGTTGCGGTACTGTCCGCCCTTGACGATTCTGCCCTGATAAACGCGCAGATAGCTCAACTGACCGAACGAGTCGTCCGAAATCTTGAAGACCATCGAGACCAGCGGGGCATCGGGGTCGCTTGACAGCGGAACTTCCGTGCCTTCGTTATCGTGATCGAGAGCAAAGTTCGAGCGATCCAGCGGACTGGGAAGAAAATCGCACACAGCGTCCATCAACGGCTGAACACCCTTGTTCTTGAACGCCGCCCCCATCATCAATGGCACTATGTCGCGGTTGATAGTCGCCTCCCGAATGGTCCGGCGGATCATGTCCTGCTCGATAGGACGCTCTTCCAGAAGCAGCTCCATCATTTCGTCGTTGAACATGCAAATCGCATCGAGCATCTCTTCTCGCGCCCGCGCCGCCCTATCGACGTATTCCGCAGGGATAGGCCCGCGACGGACATTTTCGCCGTCACGGCCCTCGAAAGTGACAGCTTCCATAGTGACCAAATCGATCACGCCCTTGAACTCCTCGGCAGCACCCATATTGATTTGAACTGGGACCACATTCAAATTCAGTTTTTCTCGAAGGTCGCGACGCACCAATTCAGGATCGGCGCCGGCGCGGTCCATTTTGTTGATAAAGGCGATTCGCGGCACGCGGTAGCGCTTCATCTGCTGATCGACGCTGAACGATTGACTCTGAACGCCACCGACCGAGCACAGAACCATAATGGCGCCGTCCAGCACGCGGAGCGACCGCTCGACTTCAACAGTAAAATCGACGTGCCCCGGGGTATCGATCAGGTTAATACTCTTGTCCTTCCAGCCAACCTGCGTAGCCGCAGAGGTGATAGTAATCCCTCGTTCGCGCTCAATATCCATGTAGTCCAAAGTAGCCCCGCCGCCTTCTGCGTGCACCTCCTGCATGCGATGAATACGCCCAGTGTAATACAAAATCCGCTCGCTCAGCGTTGTCTTGCCGGAGTCGATATGCGCCGAAATACCAATGTTTCTAATTCTACTGATCTTTTCCATGTCTTCTAAACACCGTCATCAAAATCAAACACTAATCATCATACTCGCCAAGCCTGCTTCGAGCCTGCAAACGCATACACACGTCCCGGCTTATCGACCTTATCCGCCGATCGCAACGCTTATCCGTAAATTACAGGTGAGTGAGAATTGCCCACTTCCTCCGTAAGTAGCGAGAGTACCGTAATGTATCACAGTCGCGCGCAAATAGCAAGCAAAAAACTACGATATTTTCTAAAAACAGCAATTGGCGGCAAAAAACCCGCCTAAAACGGCCCAGCCGCGTCGAAAAGGCTGCTTTTTCTCAGTTCTCCGTTGCGGTTGAGCGGTGGGGTGGGTTATAATCCCGCCTGATTATGGACGCAGTTATCCTGAATGGTATTAGTAAGTCTTTCGGCGATGTTCGCGCTGTCGGCAATCTTAGCGTCCGGGTCCCGCAGGGGAGCATTTACGGGTTTCTCGGACCTAACGGGGCTGGCAAGACAACTACGCTTCGGATGATTATGGATATCATTCGCCCGGACAGCGGCCATATCGAGCTTTTAGGTAACCGCTCAATAAAGAACGCAAGGGGGCGGGTCGGCTATATGCCGGAGGAGCGGGGATTGTACCGCAAGATGACGGTGGCGAACGTATTGGCCTATTTCGGGGCGATCAAGGGGCTATCGAGCCGGGAGGCTGCCGAGAGAGTGCCGAGATGGCTTTCGCGTGTGAAGCTGGGCGAGACCGCGGGAAAAAAGGTCGAGGAGCTTTCGCGGGGTATGCACCAGAAGCTGCAGTTTGCCGTCACAGCCATCAACGAGCCGGAGCTTTTGATACTGGATGAGCCCTTCTCAGGGCTGGACCCGTTGAATACCGATTTGCTGAAAAGCATTATCCTCGAGATGCGGGATGAGGGCAAGACGGTTATCTTCTCGACGCACGTAATGCACGAGGCCGAGAGGCTTTGCGATTTTATCCTCCTGATAAACAAGGGTCAGGCGATTCTTGACGACAGGCTCACGGGCATTCAGGCCCGGTACAAATCGGGGGCGGTCCGCCTCGAGGCCGAGGGCGATACGGGCTTTATTGAGCGGTTGCCGATGGTTGCGGCGGTGAAACCGGAAGACAAAGGCCTGGAGGTCAGCCTAACCGGCGGCGGCGACCCGCAGGAGTTGCTAAGGGCCTTGGTGGATCGCCTCCGCGTGAACAGGTTCGAGGTGAAGGTCCCCTCGCTGCATGAAATATTCGTTAAGCTTATCGGTTCGGACAATGCAGAAGATTCTTAAGATAGCACAGCGCGAATTCGTCGAGACCGCCAAGACCAAAACATTCATCCTTGGCCTCGTGATGGGACCGGTGATAATCATTGCGATCATCTTCTTCACCAGCCTGGCCTCGGACGGCAAGACCGGTGCTCGTCCTCCGGTTAATGTCTTGATAACCGACCTGTCAAGCCAGGTCTTCGCCGAGGGCGATAACAGTACTTTCCACGACTATAACAAGTCAAATCCCAACAGACAGATTCAGATCAGCAAGCTTGCCGCGGGCCCGGACCCCAATGCCGCAGCCGAAGAGGGCAAAGACAGCCTTCGCAAGGGCCGCTGCCATGCCTATGTCGTCCTCGACGAGGGCATTGTGCAAAACGAAGGCAAGATACGCATTTATACCTACAAGCCCAAACCCAGAGAAATAGACATAATAGGAACTGTAAGGTACCTGTTGCGCGAGGCGGTCAGGAATCAGCGGTATGAGGCCCAAAACCTCTCAGCCGAATTAGTGAACAAATTGCAGGACGTGCAGATCGAGCAGATAGAGGTAGGCCCCGACGACACCGACCGCGTCCAGAGCCAAGCCGACACCGGTGCAAAGTTCATGATTCCCTTCGCCTTCATGTTTCTGGTATATTTGGGAATGGTCGGCACCGGCCAGCATTTAATCAGCAGCGTGATCGAGGAAAAGGGATCGCGAATCATCGAGGTTCTTCTCTCAGCGGTCAGCCCGTTTGAGCTGATGGCCGGGAAGATCGTCGGCCTGGCCGGAGTTGGCCTAGCAATCGTAGGCGTCTGGGCTGCCGTCGCATACGTGATGGCTGCCTGGCACGACGTCAGTATCGAGATTACCGCCGAGTTAATGCTTTATCTGGTCGTTTATTACATACTCGGCTTTCTCCTGTTCAGCTCGTTCTTCGCCGGGGCCGGGTCGATCTGCAACACTATCAAGGAGACGCAGGGCCTGATGATGCCGATAATGATGGTCGTCATAGTGCCGATGATATCATGGTGGAAGCTCGTGCAGAATCCGGATGGCACGCTCGCCCGCGCGCTCTCATTCGTGCCGCCTCTGACGTCAATGGTGATGGTGTTGCGGATATCGGCAGGCTCGGATATCTGGATAGGCGAGATACTCGGCTCCATCGCCCTGCTGGCGGCAACGGTAGTGCTTGCAATGTGGGCGGCGGCGAAGGTATTCCGGACCGGCATCCTAATGTACGGAAAACGGCCTGCGCTTCGAGAAGTCTTTAGATGGCTAAGAGAAGGATAACAGTGTAAATCGGCGTTAATTTATGCCTTGGGTATCCGTGTCGCAAAAGATGTGTGAATTAGTATCGACAGACGGAATGGGTCGGTTCAGGTGAGCAAGGTGTTTTACAATCTGGGCAGGAAGGTTGGGCCGCAGGTCCGCAAGGCCAAGTGGGTATGGCAGTCGATGACGGGGACAGAGGCCGACGCGATCAAGGTCGAGAACGACGTCGGCAGAGACCTCGCGCACGAGGTCAGACGGCAGTTGACGCCTGACGGCAAGCCTGAGATCGATAACCTGCTGGGCGAAATCGGCCCCCGCCTGTCCGAGTGCGTGGCCAACAGGTACCGGACCTTCAGCTTCGAGGCGGTCAAGGGCGGCGAGCCAAACGCCTTCGCCCTTCCCGGCGGATTCATCTTCATCACGCGCTGCCTCGTCGAGCTATGCGGCGGCGAGAGCGACGAAGTCGCATTCATCCTGGGCCACGAGATGGCGCACGTCATTCGCGGCCATGCGATGAACCGCATCATCAGCAATTCGGCCATCTCCACCGCCGCAAGGATCACCCCCGCCCGCGGGGTCCTGGGCGGCTGGCTAAGAACGGTCGGCATCCAGTTCCTCGAGAGCGCGTACTCCCAGGACCTCGAATCCGAGGCCGACAAGTTAGGCGTCCGCTTAGCCGCAGCGGCCAAGTACAATCCCCAGGCGGCAACAAGACTTCTCGCCCGCTTAGCCAAACTCTCCCGCGCTCCCCAGAACTTCCACCTCGGCCAGTACTTCTCCTCCCACCCCGCATACGAAACCAGAATCAAAAATATAAACACCCTGTTGCGCACCATTAACCGCTGACGCAAGTCGCCTCCGCACCGGCCGCCAATAAGGCCCTCGCCCAATTCTAAATACCCCTGACAAAACCGAGACTTCCTCTCTATCATTCTCGCGCAAACGGCAATTCAGAGAGCCTAATGCGTCTGAAACGGCAAGAATCAGTAGGATCGAGCGATAATAAGATACTGCGAATTTTTTTGCTTTTTCACTTGACATTGCCATCGCAAGACGTTAGCATATGCCCCGAATAGGAATCACGGCGATGGAAAGGACTCCCGCAGTAAGGAGGAGGCTTTCCCGAAAAAGTATCAGTTTTTTTATGTTCAGCCGTCAATGTTCGGCTGGACAGGAAGGAGGACACATGAAGAACCTCACCCTTATAGCAGTGCTGCTGGCGGCGCTGAACGCCGCCCAGGCCGGCACGACTGTCAATGTGACAATCGACGGCAGCGATGCCATCTTTCTGGCGGGCCGCACTGACTTAACGATCCCGGCGGCCTCTGATTCGTGGTCCGTCCTCATTAGGCATGCCGGGCCAACACCAGAAGAAATCCAGGAGACCCTCCCGCCGATCATACCAGTCTCCGCAGGCGATGTCATCCGTGCCTTGGACCCGGCGGTGGGCGGTGTAAGCTTCTATAATGGGTACGGCGCACCGTACTTCGGACCGAGCGGAAACGGAGTTAGCGGCAGCAACCTGACCTCGCTCGGAGGCATAAGCGGATACATCGGACCGCAAGGTCCCTTGGCAGGCGTATTCCTCGATGACTCGGTTCCGAGCAGCGGACCGGCACCAGCCACCCTCAACTTTGAGCCGGCGGGACTCGGCATCGATTTCCTCTCGCTCAGTCCGGCGCTTGGACAGGTCTTCTACATCGGTGATGGTGTCACCGGAGGAATCTTTCAGGAGTTCATCGCCCCTGCCGGTGCTACCCGTCTCGCATTGGGCATACCTGATGGGTTTGGCTTCGTAGGAGCACCGGGCGCTTATGACGACAACGACGGCAGTTACGGCGTGCGCATCGGAATCAACGAAGTTCCGGTCATTCCCGCGCCGGGCGCGATTCTCCTCGCCGGAATCGGCACTGGAATTGTCGGCTGGATGAGAAAACGAAGAACTCTCTAACCTCATTCTGTCGAATCAGTCTCTAACGGGGCCACGAGCATCACGCTTGTGGCCCTTTTTTTATTAACCATCCCACACGCAATCTGCCGCGGGCCAGGTCACGCCAATGTTGTGCCCGAAGAATCGCCGGCGGCATTGTGCCTGCGAGACCAGCCCCCGAAACCAAGATCAAGACAGGAAACACGCTGCCCGCCAAGTTGAAAGGAAAGGTCAATTGGGGGTTTGATTATGACGGTTGCCTGTGTGCGAGATTTGTGTATAATCGGGCATTTCAGGCGTTCGGTTTTGTACGGTGAATTTTAGTCGGCGAGGTAAGTGGTATGGCAAGAGACAAGATAACTGTGGTCGGAGCGGGCAACGTCGGGGCGACGACCGCACATATTGCGGCGAACAAAGGACTGGGCGAGATCGTGCTGGTGGATATCGTGGAAGGACTGGCTGCGGGCAAGGCCTTAGACATCGCTGAGGCAAGCCCAATCGAGCTATCGAGCGGGCGCATAATCGGCACGTGCGACTGGCCACAGACGGCGGGCAGCCAGATCGTAATTATAACAAGCGGCTTTCCGCGCAAGCCCGGCATGAGCCGGGACGACCTGCTCGCCAAAAACGTAGAAATTGTCAAGAGCGTCAGCGAGCAGGTAGTGAAATACTCACCCGACAGCATCGTCATCGTAGTGTGCAACCCGCTGGATGCGATGGTCTATACGACCGCGAAAGTAACGAGCTTTGCGTCCAACAAAGTGATGGGTATGGCCGGGGCGCTCGACTCGGCGAGGTTTAGCTATTTTATCGCGTGCGAACTGGGGGTGGGCGCTGAGGAGATAAAGTGCGTCCTAATGGGCGGGCACGGAGACGACATGGTGCCGCTGCCGCGTTTCACATGCGCGGGCGGGATTCCCGTTACGGAGCTTATCCGGCCCGATAAAATCGCCGAGTTAGTCCAAAGAACACGAGACGGCGGCATCGAGATCGTAAACCTGCTCGGAAGCAGCGCATACTACGCACCGGCGGCAGGCGCCGTCAAGATGGCCGAGGCGATACTAAAAGACAAGAAGAGCATCATTTCATGCTGCGCGTATTGCGACAAGGAATACGACGCGGGCGGGTATTTCGTAGGCGCACCGGCAATTCTCGGGGAAAAAGGCGTCGAGAAGGTCATCGAATTGCGATTGAACGATGCCGAGCGCGCCGCCTTCGCCGAGTCCTTGGACCACGTCAAACAGCTTGCCCTCAAAGTGGATAAGATGCTCTGAACAGAAAAAAGACTGAATTAGAGCAGGCTATTCTGTTGCCATCGCCGGGATAATAGTGTAGTCTAATCGCCCTTTATAGTGAAGTTGGACCGGTACAAGAGGCAGCAATGGAACTGATACAGAAGATAAAGCAAGCCGAGACGCAAGCTCAGGAGATCATCGACCAGGCCAAGGCGCAGGCTGTCAAGGGAGCGGAGCAAGCCAGGCAGAAGCGGCAGCAGGCAATAACACAGGCGGAGACGGACAGAAGAAAGGCCGTCGCCTCGGCGCTGGAGCGGGCCAAGGCGGAGGGACAAAAGCAGCTCGAAGCCTTGAAAGCGGATGCCGAGGGCAACCGCCGAAAGCTGCGAGAGGATACAGCGAAGAAGATGGCCGGGGCCGTCGAAAAAGTATTGAACTACCTGAAGGGCTGATTATGGCCATCGCTCGAATGGCAAAAGTCATGATTGTCAGCCATCGCTCGGAAGTCTCTGACCTTCTGGAGGCATTGCAGAGCGAGGGAATATGCCAGATACTCGGTGCGGAGGAGGCGCTTATCAGCCGGGAGCTGGACCAGGGGCCGGATCGTGGAAACAGGCCAAAGGATATCGAAGGCCGGCTCGACCAAATCGAAAGAGGCATCACATTTCTCAAGCAGTACGCCGTAGCCCCAAAGGGTCTGGCCGCCGCGCTGGCGCCGCGGACGGTCGTGGACGAGAATTCTTACAGATTAGTGGTCTCGGATGACTCGAACATTAAGATTGTCGAACGTGCCGAGCAAATCGAGGCGGAGATGGAGCGCACGAAGGGGCGGATCGAATCACTGCAGGCTTCTCTTGAATCGCTGGCGCCATGGGAGGGGCTGAAGACATCCGTTGAAGAGCCGGCGCAGTTGTCGAAGGCAACCTGCTGGATGGGGTTGATACCTGTTCAGCAGGTCGATAAGGCGAACGAGAAGCTCACGGAGCTGGGGGCGGCTATCCAGCTAATCGGCTCGGCGGGGACAAAGCAGGCGGCTGTCATAGTGGGGCTCAATGAAAGCGCCGACGAGATCGCCAAGGCGCTGAGGTCGCTGGAATTCGAGCCCGTCAGCTTCGAGGGGATGACCGGGACTGTCAGAGGGCTAATTGCCGAGCGAAGAAAGCTGTTGAGTGACGCTCAGCAGCGATTGGCCGACTATGGGGCAAAGGCCGCCGAGATATCCGGGAATTTGCTGAAACTGCAAATGCTGTGCGACCACGATCGCAACCTCCTGAGTCGGCGACAAACGCAGGCCGCGGCGCCGGCCACGGAGCATACGCTCCTTCTTGAGGGCTGGGTCAGGCAGAAGGACTACGGCAAACTGGAGAAGATTGTCTCCCGCTTTCCGGCCTCCGGCATCGACAGGATGGAGATTTCGAAAGAGGAGTCCATCCCGGTCGAAATTGAGAACAAGAATCTCGTCAGGCCGTTCGAGATCGTTACGCGGCTCTACGGCATGCCTGATGCC
>JAFGTU010000127.1 GCA_016933985.1 Sedimentisphaerales bacterium
GGAGGCTCTCTGTCGCAGAGCACGGCGGAGCTTGACCTCGTCGAGATCGGCAAGCACATTACGTTCACCGAGCAGCGCGCCGACAGCGCAGAGAAGGAACTGACGGCGGTTTTGATACTCCAGATGCTCAGCAACAGGGTTGGCGAGGAGCTTTCCTGCGTGACGACGGGCCTGACGGGGTTCGGCGTTTTCGTTCAGTGCAAGAAATTCGGCATCGACGGGCTTATTAAGACCGAGGACCTGGGGCCGGACCAGTGGAAATTCGACAAGAGGACGCAGTCCATCCTGGGCCTGCGATCCGGCTACAGTATCCGGCTCGGCCAATCGTTGACTGCCCGCATAGTCTCGGTAAACGTCCCTGCCCGCCAGTTGAACCTCGTGCCCGCCGAGCCGCTAATCAGATCGACGTCAAGAAAGGCAAGAACAGCGACGGCGAAAGAGGGCAAACAGGCGGCAGACAAGCCTCACTACAAAAAGGGGAAACGCGGAAAAAGAGGAAAAGGTGATAAGCGGCACAAATAGCAGCCGGAGTACGACGAGAGCGAATATGGATGTGTTGGCATTTTCCAGCCGGCGAACGGTCCCGGTGAAACAAACCGCTTGTGCGGCCGCTCGCGCAGCGGTTCTTACTGCAATTACAGTCTCCGCCTCAGGGTGTCTGAGTATCGGGCCTAAGCCTCTGTTTCGTGCCGGCTCTTGCTTCGGGTCCATCAGCAAAGTGAGCTTTCACGACCTCTCCGATATCGGTAGGCACCGCTCGTTCGAGCATAACGGGATGGTGGGCACGTGCGACGGCGGATTCATCGACATCGGGCACGTGAGAAACGGGGCCGATCTGACAAGGTGGGTGGCCCGGAGACTGGAGAAGAAGCTTCTATCCGGCCAAACCGAGCACTCCTTCAAGCTCACCGATCCATCCACGCACTATTTCAGCATTAAATACCCCGCCGGCTTCGAGGACCTGCCTTTGGAAGAGCGTCGGGCCATCGCCCGGGATATCTCGATCCAGACTGCCGCCTACGGCGTCTATTGGAGCACGACCTGGCACGAGATCATCACATACCTTGGGTGGAGGCCCGTGGGAATAGACGTCTTGATCTCTGCTCTTTCCTTTGAGGACAATTACTCCAATCTGCTCGGCGCAACCATCGGCGAGACAGCGCTGCGTGACACCGAGCGTTCGTTCAACGCTGCGGTTACAAAAGCGATAAATGATGAATTCACAAAGCTAGGCATCCGTCCGAAGCACGAGGCAAAGGCGGCCTCTAAGAATATTTACGGCAGGTGGTACGTCGGCGAGGGTTATTTCGGGTCCAAGATGCTACAGCGCGACCTTGACATCGGCCTGGACGACAACAGGCTGACACCGTGGCCGATTCCAGGTCTATGCGCCGATGCCGAGCCTCATTCCTATCCCGTCCCCACGCTCGACGTTGGCCGGCATGGCTTCGCCATCGAATACTCCATTGATCCGGCAATACGCAGAAAAGTTACGCAAGTCCTCGGAGGTCGATTCGATCGGCTCGTTCCACGCACGCATTTCCCGATAATCATGGCCCACATCAAGAAACAGGAGATCCTGCGGTTCTCCTCCGACTGGTTGGAGCAATAAGCACCGCTCCACGGGTCCTGAATGTCAATGCCTGCAAGGCAGACCGGCTTAGGGGGCCGATCGGCGAAACTGTTGCATACATTTTGGGAGCTTGGGAATATATTTTATACTTTACTTGCCAGGTGGAATCTCCTGCGGTCTATCCACAACGCAAGCCAATTGGCGATGCAATTTTTGGTTATTGATGGGGTATGTTATGGGCGGTCGTTCAAGTCTTTTGATGGTTTTGGCAATTGTCTTGGCTCCTATGCTTGCCGGCTGGGGGATGAGCGTCGAGCACATGGGGACAGAGCCTCTATGGAAGGCGGCGGTCATTTCAGATACTCAAACAGGCCAGAAGGAATGGCTGATCTCCATCTTCAACCAGCTCCTCGATGCCGAACCGGATATGGTTCTTCACGTCGGCGATACGCACTTCGATTGGTCGGATGGTTTTACTATACGTGCTCTTGCGTGCTTGCTTCGGAGCAAGCCGGGCGGTCTTGAATTCCACCTTGCCCCCGGCAACCACGATATGGACGGCGACCTTCTCGAGTCTCATTTGCGGCGGGCGGCGATTGAGGGTCTTTTCCGCACCGACCGCGGAATCACGTTCAAGGGGTCAGATTATGCTCTTAAACGAGTTTCGGAGTTTGTTCCGAATCCCATATTACCACCGTGGAATCCGGAGATTTTAGACCATCCGGCCTGGCAGGGCGACATAACGAAGAAGATGCTCAAGAAGGAATATCCGGATGTTCTCGGCTGTCGATACGTCTTCAAGAGAGGCGGGATTCGGTTTATCGTGTGCGACTGGGATTACAGCAGGGAGCAGACCGAGTGGATTCGCGATATCATCACGCGTCCGGACGACAGCTCCGTCAGCATTGTGCTGCATCACTATCACAACGTTGGTCAGGTATCGCGGTACTTCAAGGGGCTCGAAGGCCGTCATAATGTCAAGCTGGTCCTCATGGGTCACGACCACAGTTACGATTACGAGGTGCGGGACGGGATAACGTATGTCCGCTTAGCCGGGATAGCTCACCATGAGCGTGAATGTGATTCTCTGATTCTGAACGTTTATGAGGATTATCTTCGGCTGGATCGTTATGTAATTCCAGAGAGTGTTACGTTTCCGGCGGTCTTGGGGCCGGAGCCGATATGGATCTGTCCGGGGCGATTCGCCAAGTATGAACGACCCGAGACGGCGAAACGCTCCTGGGCTTACATCGGCGATACCCCGGTCGAAAAGGATGTTTTCTACGAGCAGGCCAAGTGAGACAGGGCCTTCTCAAGCTTGGTAGACAGCACACAGAAAATGGAACAAGAACTGGGCTGAGGCACGGAGGAGTGTGAGAGAAGGAAGGAGGTAGCCTCAGCCCAATCATAACGTTTCTCAATGTGTACTACGCACCCGGCAGCCAAAAGTTCCCAAAAAACAAGTCCGCTGAGATCATGCGCAAACCGCCTTCCTGGCGGGGAAAGCCGCGATGCCTGCTGCAATGACCCCTGAGAATCTTAGACTGTCGTTCCCTCAGTGGACGAAATCGGGCGTTGCGCGGATGCCTCGTTTTGCTGCGTCTTTTAGGATGTAGTCCATAAGCTTGGTGAAATGAAGGTCGGGGACGATTCGATTTTGTCTCTGGCTCTTGTCGGGCCAGACGATTTTCAAGACTTTGCCCTTCGCCGCCGAGGGGGCGAGCTCATACTTGACTTTGAAACCGTACTTCCTGATGTCATCGAGCTTTGGCGCTGGGTAGGGCTGAGGCTTTGCGCCCCGGCACTCCGTCAGGCCGGGGACCAGCCAGGGCGTGATAGAGCCGTCGTCGAAGCCCGTGTCGAAGTTTCTCGCCTTCATATTGATCCAGGCGAAGTCGCCGGCATACCATTGCCCGTGGACGCTCTTGGATGCCTCGATCGCGACTGCTCTGGGCTGGACGCCGAGCATCTTGAGCTCTTTGTCTATCGCGATAGTCATTGCATCGTCGTAGCTATGTCTTGTATCTCTAAATGCTATTCCGGCGACATGCGTTCCGAAGAGGTCGGAGAAGCTATCCTCCCAGGCGAATGCCGAGGGGAACTCGGACCATAGGCCGGTGCTCTTGTAGCCGAACCAGGTGAGCATTTCGTGGAACATCGTTCCGGTATATGCGCCGTACTGGGCCAGCGTGGCGGCGCAGTCCAGGATGATGGCATCTTTTTGGGTCTGGGGGATGCTGTCCCAGTTGGCCGGATAGGTCAGCTCGACATAATACCTGGCGGGCTCTCTGAATTTGAATGAGAACTTGGTTTCCTTGTTTTTCAATCGGTCGGAGAAGTTCCTGAAGAGGTAAGCAGCCCAGTCGGCTGATTTTCGCGCGTGGGCCAGATCGACATGTCCGGCTCTGCAGGTATAGACAATGCCTTTCTTCCCGCCCGATCCGCCGCTGTAGCTGTGTTGGCCGAGATTGTCGGGGTTCTCGAATACCGTTCCTACGGATGGGCTGGCATAACGCCCTATGCGAATCCGTGGCAGGGGCGTAACGCTATTGTCGCTAATGCCCCCGCTGCCTCCGCAGCCGGCAATCGTCACGACAATTGAAATCATTAGGATTGCAGCTATAACACTCCTCAAAACGCGCGAATTTGGGCTCTTCATTTACGTCACCTTTATCAAATGTGGATTTTCCATATTACCTTCAATTTCCTGCTGAGCTACGCCGCCCGAGCCAGGTGACCGGGATATTACCAGTCCCGCATTGATTAGTCAAAGTCGCCGTGTGGTTTTCATAAGGTATTTTTCGGATGATCTCAGCCGGCCAAGGCACCTAATTGCAGGGCATAGAGGCATCCAAGGCGCTTGTTTGTGCTGTTTTATGCAGGAAATATGAGTTGGCAATCAGCGATTCTCATGCTATTGTATGGTACAATAAGGTGATTCTATGAATCATGAACGCAACTGCCGACGGGAGTTCCTCAGAAAACTCGGTACGGGTGCAATAGCCATTGCACTCAATGGCGCCGTGTTGCGCGCCGGCGGTCAGAGAGGCACCGATAAGCCGAACATCGTCTGCATTCTGGCCGACGATATGGGCTATGGCGACCTTGCCTGCCAGAATCCGGAGTCGAAGATTGCGACGCCGAACCTGGACAGTCTGGCTGAGCAGGGCGTTCGTTTCACCGATGCTCATTCGCCGTCGTCGGTGGGCAGAGGCACTCGCTACGGCCTGCTGACCGGCCGATACCCCTGGCGGGCCGAGCTCAAACGCAGCACTCAGCAGTGCTGGAGCCCGTCGGTCATCGAGCCCGGCCGGTTGACGGTGGGCAAGCTGCTCAAACAGCACGGCTACGACGCGGCCTGTATCGGCAAGTGGCACTTAGGGATGGACTGGCCTACGACGGATGGCAAGGGGCCGATCTGTGTCGGCAGGACGAGGACCGCAGACGGACGCACGAACGTCGATTTCAATAAGCCTATCGCCAATGGCCCGACGGCACACGGATTCGACTACTACTTCGGCGTGCTCGCCACACACTTTTCGCCCTACTGCTTCATAGAAAACGAGTACACCGTCGGTATTCCCACTCTGCTGAAAAAAGGCATACCCGGCTGTCCCGGCCCGATGATCGAGAGCTGGAAGCTGGAGGAGATTCTGCCCGGACTGATGAACAAGGCCGTCGAGTATATAGACGACAAGGGGGGAAGGGTGCACAACAAGGCTTTCCGTCAAACAGAGGGCACCCCGTTTTTTCTCTACGTTGCGTTGACGGCGCCGCGGACTCCTATCGTGCCGGCGGCTCAGTTCCAGGGCAAGAGCGGAGCGGGCGCGTACGGCGACTTCGTCGAGCAGCTTGACTACGTTGTCGGTCGCCTGGCGGCGGCACTCGAGCGGAATCGGTTCGTGGAGAATACGCTGGTTATCTTTACGAGCGACAACGGTTCGCCCGGGCGCGACGGCAAGAATATGATGGGCGGCTTGAACAGCGTTCGCGAGTACGGACACAATCCGAGCGGGCCGTGGCGAGGGATCAAGACGGATATCTGGGAGGGCGGCCACCGTGTTCCGTTTGTTGCTCGCTGGCCCGGCAGGATTCCGGCGGGGACCACCAGCGACGAGACGATTTGCCACGTTGATCTCCTGGCGACGGCTGCTGCCATCCTGGGCAGGAAACTTCCTGATGAGTCCGGCGAAGATTCATACGATATTCTACCCGCGATGCGTGGCGAGAAAGTAGATCGTCTTATCCGCGAGGCGACCGTGCATTGTTCGGGTAACGACGTCCTGGCGATTCGGCGGGGCAAGTGGAAGCTGATTACGCGGCTGGGTTCAGGGGGTTGGAGCCGGCCATCCAGCGTCGAATCTGAGCCTGACGGCCCCACGGGCCAACTGTACGACCTGCAGGTCGATCCCGGCGAGACAAATAACCTCTGGCTCGAGCAGCCCAAAATCGTAGAGGCCCTCAATAGCATCCTCGACAAGTACAGGCGGGATGGCAGGTCGCGTTGAGACGGCGATTCTATTATCGCGAAGCGATCGCCAGAGGGGCTCGGAGATTGTGCGGTCGGCTCGAATGAAAAAAGGGCTGCGAATCCAGATTATGTCGGTAGCCACAGCCCTTTTGACTTCTTGTATTAAGGCGATATTCTCAGATGTTTTTCCTTCTGCGGAGGTTTGCTACGAGGCTTGCTCCGATTCCGGCAAGGAGCAAAGCGCCTGGAGCGGGTATTACGGCGCCAGTGAAGCTGAGGTTATCCACTCCGAAGGGCCGCCACCACCCCCCGCTGCCGGACATTTGAATGTTATCTATCCCTGCTGCGGCAATGCTAATCGTGCTCCAGGAATTGATCGGACCCAGTGTGACAGTTTGGCTTCCGAGCAGCGTGATGCCCGAATATGCATCCAGAGTGAATGTGTTGCCACTTGAGGAGCCAATCGATCTTGAGACATCGAGCGAAACGAGGCCCATTGGTGCGTCAAAGTTCGCAGTGAGCGAATAGCTGCTGCCGTTGAATCCCAGAAATGCGGGCCCGTTTGTCCCTTCAAGGCCCCAGTTGCCTGGGTTACCCTGTGAGTTGCCGCCCCAGGTTGAGCCGTCGTCGGTCGTGATAAAGTGTATTCCCAGGGCTGCGTATTCTTCGGTTAGCACGCTGTTGTTATTATTTGCCGGGGCGAACTCGTCAAATGTTATGACAGAGGCATTGGCAGTGAGAGACAAGCCGGCGAGTAAGCCGGCGGCAATTACCGTTAAAACAGTCTTTTTCATCATACCCATCTCCAAAAGAACTCTTGATACTCTGAAACCACACACAGCGTTCAAAGAGACTTCCTTGTCGGCATCCCCATCCTGAATAATGGGCTTGAAGTGCGGAAAATCCGATAGTAGGGTCTTCGCACGGCTCCTCCATAAGCAGATATATGATATACCAAAATTGAGCGGAATGTCAAGCAGAACTTCTGTAAAACGCTTTTTTTTTGGAAAAACGGCATTTGCGTGCTGAAACTGGTGTCTTAAAAGGTGCTTAATTGCCGCGGATTCTTGAAACCTGAGGCAAATTTTTGGTATAATGGGACTTCAGATGGTGTTCAGTTTTGTGAAGTTGGTTCAACGGGAAATGTCTGGTAAGTGATGGTCTAAAGGAGGACTACTATGTGTGGGAAATTGAGTTATCTGATTTGTTTCGTCGTTGCGTTTGGTATGATTGCTGCGCCGGATGCAAGGTGCGCCGACCCCACTCTTGTCGGCTGGTGGAAGTTCGAGGAGGCAAGCGGGGTATTGCACGATGAGAGCGATTATCACAATGACGGGACCGGTAACGGCGTCGTCTATCAACAGACCGGGATGGATGGGTACGCATTAGGCTTTGACGGAGTAAACGATACTGTTCTTGTCGGTTCTAACGGAAGGCCTTCCGACACGTTCAGTTTCGGCGGTTGGTTCAAGACCTCCTCCACTCATGAAATAGAGGCCCAATCAACAACCGGCGTAGGCGGAACGGCAGGTCAGAGATATGCATTTGAGCCGGCACACGGCGGGGACTTGAACGGGGGAGCAGGGCTGTCGGTGGGGACAAACGGTATCTCCGTTTATGAGCACGGCAGCAACTATATGCCCGCAACGGCTGTGTATGCGGCAGAGATCGGAGATGATTGGAACCACATTATGGTCGTCTATACCAACAAGCGGCCGACGATCTATTTTAACGGCGAAGCGGTTTGCACGGGCCTTACTTCCCCGCGAGCGACAGTAATTGCGCCCGTTCAGTTCGGCGGGATGGCTTACGGCTACTTCCAGGGCCTGATGGACGAGATCCGCATTTACAGCAGGGCGTTGACCCAACCGGAGATAGCAGACCTCGCTGCCGTGTTATGGTCCACAGGGCCCATCCCCGAAGACGCCAGCAATGCAGCGCCGGGCTACTTGGAGGGCAACGTCTATATGGTGCTTGATTACACGCCGGGGCAGGGTGCAATCACGAACACCGCCTACTTTAGTGAAGTTAAGCAGGAGGTAATCGACCGCGACCAGGACCATTGCCTGGGCAGCGTTCCCCCCTGGCCGGAGATTAGTGACACCGCCTTTGTTGTAGGCTACGACTGGCCGGGAATCCCGGA
>JAFGTU010000128.1 GCA_016933985.1 Sedimentisphaerales bacterium
ATCGACATCGCCCTCCGGGCATCGCATCGGCGAACTGGAATCATAAGGATTATCCAGGAATATCTGGGGATTCTTGTATATCCCTCGCCTGGCGATGGCTGCCATTGCATTTGCCACTTGTAGCGGGGTCACGAGGAATTTGCCGTGCCCTATGCCGATCCATCTCCTTTCGCGTTGGCTCAACGGAGGAACCTGGTCGAATCGTTCTATCTTGCCTTCCGGCACGCCGCTTGAGATCCTCCCGCAGGAGTGCCGCAATTCTCTTTCAAATTCCGTTCTTTTGATGCAGGCCGGCGGCTCGAGTATGCTCCTACCATAGCCGAAGTTGAACAGCCACTGCTGCAGCGCGCGCGGCTCGACCCGGTCCGCAAGATGCGAGAAATAAATGTTGCAACTGCCCTTGATGGCGTTTCGGGCCTTGTTGTCAGGCCATTGGCTGTCGTGGCCCATCCATTTATACGTGTTGTATATCCAGCAGTTGGGCCAGCCTTCCGGGGCCGCATGCGCCGGGCAACTTATAACCTCGTCGGCGGTAATAACTCCCGTCTCCGCCCCGGCGACGAAAATCACGGGCTTGACCACCGAGCCGGGAGGGTACTGCCGGTTGATGGCGCGATTTACCAAGGGGTCGTATGCCCTCCTATTCACTAATTTCGAGGCGGCAAGCTCGGAGTAGTCGTCTCTGACGCGGTTCAGGTCGAACAAAGGCAGCGAAACCAATGCGAGGATATCGCCCGTAGCAACTTCAATCACCGCCGCCGCCATCCCCGGCCCGCAATTGGGGTCGTGATCATAGTCTCTAAGATACTCCTCTATCCTCTTTTGAAGCTCGATATCGAGTGTCAAATAGACATCCTTGCCGAATTTCGTCTCCGTTTGGCTCACAAGCTGGCTGTCTATGTCGTAAACCAGTTCCCCCCGCTTGCCCCTAAGAATACTCTCGCAGACGTACTCGACCCCGTCCTCCTTTCCGCAGACCTCCCCTCCGAGGTAACTGGCTAATTTGTCGTCTGCAAATAGCTCGAGGTCCTCAGCCTGCGAAGCCGGGCCGACCCAGCCTATCGTTTGCGCCGCTGCCGTCCCGTATGGGTAAAACCGGTGCCCTGTGGGCACGATTTCGATCCCCTCAACGTCGAGAAACTCAACCTGGGCATTGAAAACATCGTCGTCCGTCTTCAGCCCCAGCAGTGGTATGAACTCCTTCATATCGGACAGGTCCCTGACTTGGCCGGTCAGCTCGAGACGTTTGCTTTCACTCGGGAAACGGTTCTTAAAGTCAGCGACAGCCTCCGAAAAAGGAACACGGCTGACCTTGCCGTACTTGGCTATTATCCCGCGATCGGGGTTGTTTCGCAGCCATGCCAGAAACGTTCTGATCCTCCATATCTTGTCGTTGGCGGCGCGTATCTTCTTCTCGATTTCATCCTGCTCGACGCCGAATTGAGCGCAACTCTCGATCACTGCGATCAATTCTCTGCGTTTCGCTTCGAGTTTCGTTTCGAGGTCTTTACAGCTTTTCCGCAAAGCGGCATTCTCCGGGGCCTCCTCCGCCATCCGCTTCGGACGGGCAAGCGCCGCCTTTGGGACATTCGCGTCAAGAATCGAGCACAACGAATAACTGATGCAAAGCTCGAATCGGGCATCGTCGTCGGCCAGGATTCTGCCTTTCCTGTCAAGTATCTTGCCCCTGAGTGTTTTAAGCTGCTGCGAAGAGCTGCCCTGACTCTTCAGCCGGGCTATCTCGTCCTGGACCGATGAGCCGGGCAGCAGTTGCATCTGCGCCAGACGTAGGACGCAGACCAAAAGCATTGCCCCACTTGCCGCAACGAAGATTTTCACTCGCTTGTCATACATTTATTGGACCGTGAACTCCATCATATCATCGGGCGGGCCGGAGAAGCTGCCTCAGCTTCGCTGCACCACGAGTTTTTCATCGGGACAGGCGACTTGGTCTTATCCGCATCCACCAGGCTGAGGGCAGGAACAAAAAAGGCCCGACAACCCCCGAGTAAACCGCGATCCTCAAAAGAATGCCCCAGGTCTCGGCAGTGAAAGCTTGGCCTTTGAGTACGGCCAGCAACTGCGCCAAGGCCCCGGCGAGAAGTGCAACGCAGAAAATGGCGAGCGCCTGGGACGCCATGTTTCTGACGTTTACGACGCGGCGCAAATAAGCCAGAGCTGTTCCCAACAGCCCGAAACTGAGCGTTTGCGGGCCCATCGGCATCGAAGAGCCGCTCAGGTCCGCCGCAAAGCCTATCGCAAAAGACGTTATGATTGCTTCATCCAAGTCGCAGTAGATGGAGAAAAACACTACGAGGATCAAGAGCAAATTCGGGCCGCTGTTCAGATTCGCAAGCATGCTGGCCTGGACAACCATAACCAATAATATCAGCCCCGCAAAGCGAAACCACCGCATCAGAATTCCTTAACAAGCTGCTACTCAGTTATATCTTGAAGCGCAAATGTGCTCAATTCCGGGGATTCATCACGATCACAACCACGTCACGTAACTCGTCGATATCGAGGGCCGGCTCGACTATTATGTCCCAAAGCGCAGCACTTTCAGCGTTTCTCTCGCAGCCAGCCACTCTTCCGACAATAATAAGGGTATTGAGAAAGCCCGCACTCCTTGCAGCCATTACTTCCGTGCCGATTTCGGGCTTTTGCTTTATCATCGGAATTTTTGCCTTGTTGCCGCCGATGCCCTGCATGAAACGCTTCACGCCGCCCATCTCCACTGCGATATTCGACGCCGGGCTGGTAAGCAGTTTCACCCGCGCGCCAACCGGCGATACATCGCTTATTGTCCCTATGATGCTGTTCTCGGCCAGAACGAATTGTCCGCGTTCAAGGTCTCGGTTGCCGCCGGCGTCCATAGATAATTCCCCGTTGGTCTTGTCTATCGACGATGTGTAAACCAGCGCTTCGACCAGCTTCGCATTGCCCAAGAAAGACCTGTTCGGCAGCCTGGTTAGAGTCTCAATTCTCTGTTGTTCGCGCGCCAGCTTGGCTTCAAGGTTCGCGCAATAGTTCTTCAACTGGTTGTGCTCTCTGCGTGACACCACATCCCCAGCCGTCAGATGCTCTCTTGTGCCCACCGAAAGCGAGATGTTCTCTCCTATCCTCAGAGGCCAGTTGAAAACACGCAGAAAGGCGAACTGAAAGTTGCTCGTCCACTTCGCCGGAGCGATCAACAAGATCAGCCCGGCAAGCAGGAACCAGGTGAACAACATTCGTCGGGAGACTTTGCTTTGTTTCGCTGCCATAATCCGAGCACGCAAGCCGGCAACCGCACAAGCACACAGGGGCGGGAGTCACTTATGCACTTATCCAATCATTCCCACCCGTAGTCGTTGTGATCCATCGTATCCTTCCACAACTCCAGGTTCTCAAGATAGACGCTTGTCCCCCGTGCTACGCAGCTCAATGGGTCTTCCGCAATCTGGACTTTCAACCCCGTGGCATTTGCAAGGACTGTGTCCATTCCGCGGAGCAGCGAGCCGCCGCCGCAGATGTGAACACCGTTATCGATCAGGTCCGCGGCCAATTCCGGTTCCGCCTTCTCCAGCGTCGCTGTCACGGCGTCTATTATGGTCGCCACAGGGTCGCGCAGGGCTTCACGGATCTCCTCGCTTGTTATTACTATCTTTCTCGGCAGCCCGGAAATCGTGTCTCTGCCTGCTATTTCCATCGTCAATTCCTCTTCAAGAGGCGATGCCGAGCCGATTTGAATCTTCACCTTCTCAGCACGCGCCTCCCCGATGAGCAGGTTGTAGGTCTTCTTCAGATGGTTTATCACCGCTTCGTCCATATCGTCGCCGCCGATGCGGATAGACTCAGCCGTTGCGATGTCGGCTAAGCTCATAATGGCAACCTCCGTAGTGCCCCCCCCGATATCGACGATCATCGAGGCCGTCGGCTCGGTGATGGGCAGTCCCGCTCCGATCCCCGCGGCCATCGGCTCATCCACCAGGTAAACCTTGCGAGCGCCCGCGCGTTCGGCGCTATCTATAACCGCGCGACGCTCCACGGCCGTAATCCCGCTTGGCACCGCAATCACGACACGGGGATTCACCAGACGGCCTCGGCCGTAAACCTTCCGGATGAAATACTTCAGCATCGCCTCCGTTATCTCGAAATCGCTTATCACCCCGTCTTTGAGCGGACGTATCGCGCTGATCGACCCCGGAGTCTTGCCCAACATCTCCCTCGCGACTAATCCCACCGCCTCCCCGTTGTTGAGAACAATATTCGTGCCTTTGCGAACGGCGACCACCGACGGCTCATTCAGCACGATGCCCTTATCGCGGACACAGACCAGCGTGGTGCAAGTGCCCAGGTCGATGCCCATATCCATGCCAAACCAACCAAACAATGTGTCCAACACGACTTTCGACTCCTTTCGCAACAATCGGGCTCATTCTGTGTGGTAAAGAGCGGCATCGTCGATAGTCAATCGCCTAAGGCATCTTGAATATAGTGCCGTACTGTTTATAGCACATAAACACTACGAACACTGCGACAGCCACTACTGCGCAGGTCGCCACCGCAAGAACTACCGTATAGATGTTGTCTGGTGCTTTAATATTCTTGCCCTGAGTCTGCCCATTCGGACTCATATATCAACCTCCCATTATAAAGACACTTCCGCTTCGCGCATACTAAAAAATGCGGCTGAATCTTCGATAATTCGTCTTGCCGCAAGAGGCCTCGGCAATTCGACACGCCTTCCAAACACCTGTTTCTCTTAAGAGCCTATGCTCGTGCTGATGCTGTCGCCGCTTTTCGGCGGGGTCTGCACTCGCTCGAGGAATCCGACCGCTCTTTCGGCATAAACGTCCAGAATCAGAATCTCGCAGATAAATGAGTCGCCGCGCGTCGCGTAAAACTTCATCTTCTCTTTTACCCCGTCAGCAGCGCCGATGGATATCTCGGCAAGAGAGTTCTTCAAATCCACCTGCGTTACCACGCCCTTGAGCCCGATTTCCTTGACTTGCGTCCCAACAGGCTCCACGCTCGGGCCCGGAAGCCTCGGCTGGGCCTTATCCGCTACCGCAGGAGCCATCATCGTCGCAGTCGTAACAGGGGCCGGTTTCTCAACCGTCTTGCCGAATTGCCGAAGAACCAGAACCAGCTTCGACTGTAATTGCTCTTTCTCTTTGTTCAACTCCTTTGTCTGATCCTCCAACTGCGCTATGATCGCCATTTTCTCCAGAATAGCCGTCGTCACTTCCTTGTTCTGGCTTCGCTCTTTCGTCAAGTCAGCGTTAACCTTGGTCAGCTCCGTCTGGGCATTCTGCAGCATCACGTGCCACTTGTCGTTGGTCACCGCGAGCGCATCGAGCTTGCTCGTCAACTGGTCCACGTCATTGAGAAGCTGGTCCCTCCTGTTCTCGGCCTGGTCCAGTTGGCCCTTGACGGTGATCAGCTCGCTCTCGAGGCTCCCAATCTTGGCCTGCAAAGCGGCTTTCGCCTGTTCCGTGCTGCTCTTTACCTCGTTTACCTCGGCATTCTTTAAGTCGATATCCCTCTTTATTTTCCCCAGTTGGCTGTTGGCCGTTTGATACAGCTCCTTATAGTTGTTCGCGCTGCCCACATAAGTCGCTACGGTGCCGCACAGGAAGATTGAAGAGACCGTCAGTAATACGATTAACACCTTTGTAAGAGTACTCACAGCAGGCTCCTTTCATTTACACCTTCTATTTCCCAATACGCCCGCTTCCTTCCAACCAGACCTGAAAACCGCTCATTTGAGCCAGGTTCGTTGCCGCAAGAGCCGGCAAAATAGGAGCGAAACACCCCGACAATACACATATACATCCTAATTCTAACCTTTGCGTGCCAAAAGGTCAAGCCATTTTTGCCCCGTTATTCTCGAAAAAAAGTCCGGCATCGGCCTGCCCTATCGCTTCTCCAGGCTTAAATACTCCTTCTCAGATCGCAAACATAAACGTTCACAGTGCTCAATTCTGCATTCTGCTCTGTAAAACGGCCCTGGCAGCGGCAATCCTCACCGCTTTTGACTCATTCGTCAGGAATTGGGGCAGGTGTTTTACCAAGGCCGGGGTGGCGATTCTGCCTATTGCCAACGCCGTAAGGACATTGACTCGCTCCAGATCGACCCGCTCCAGGCCGCTCGTTAGCTTCATATTGAAAACATCCATGACTTCAGGCTCGCCGCCCTTATCGCCAAGCATCCCGAGCTGCTCGGCCGACGCCAGGCGAACCTCAAGCACCTTATCGCTGAGCATCCTGATAAGGGCGTTCTTCGCGTCCTGAGTGCCCAAAGCCCCCATCGCACGCACCCCCGTAATCCGCACGTCCGCATACACGCTCAGCAGCATCGTCCAGAGCTTGGGATATATTCTGTCGTCACCCAGGGCAGCTATCGATTCGGCCGCCTGATACACGGCCTTATCCGCCGAGTCTTTGTCCTGCATCGCCCACCAAAGCAGTTTCAACGCCTCTGAGTCCCGGCTCTTGCCAAGCAGAAAGGCGGCATTTGCGCGAACGGTCTGGTCTGTGCTGGCCACCGCCTTGCGGAGAACCGCTCTGTATTTCACTGCGCCAAGCTTCACCATTCCATAGCACGCCGCTATCTTCACGTTTGAGTCCGGATCCTTGAACAACTGTTGAAGGCCCCTTGCCCCGAAAGAGTACTCCAAGTCCCCGATAGCCAGGGCCGCCGCAAACCGCACCGGAGAAAACTCATCGTCCAAAAGACGCTGCACTCTGGGCATCAGCTTAATTTGCCCCGTTTGTGCGACCACCTCGATGGCGTTGGCCCGTATCGCAGGGTCATTGTCTGACAAGCTGTCCAAGATAATCTTGTAGGCCTGCGTTGTCAGGTCGTCTATATCGACGACTTGGGCGGCATTTGGGAGCATCCCGCTACCCGGCGGCTCCTCGCATCCGAGAGCCAGCAACATCGTGCACGCAAGAGCAACGCCCTGAACAAGTAATCCAATCTTTCTTTTACCACTTGTCTTGGGTTCACAATACTCTTTTTCCATTTGACCTCCCTGGCAAATCGCTTCCAAATCGCCCTGCCCCGAAAAGCCTTATCAAAAGCGACACTATTATGAACAAGAAAACACAGCTTTTACAGCAAAAATCAAGCCATTGCCCGTTTTTGCTGAAAAATGTTATTCTTTTATCTATCGGCATTTTATCGGCAAACCATCCAGCCATACCCGTCCGGGCCATCGCCTCGCTCGGAAGCGTGCCCGCTGCAAACTCATCATGAATGTTCCCAAAACTGTCGATCAGGCAGCTTATCCCCGTATTAACGCTCCGCACAATCCCCAAACGGTTCTCAACGGCCCTGAAAACGCAAATAGCCGCGTGTTGAGCCAATTCCGTGCTTGGATGCACCTGCCCGGAATCGTCATCGAACCGGACAAACCATCCATCGTTGCTTATGTTCACCAGCCAGTCCACCTGCTTACGCCCCTGATCATCCAGGGCAAATCGCCGCCCGATACAGGGAACCACGTCCTCATAGCAGATGATAACAGCAAACTTGTGAGTTTTCCCGCCCGCGCCGCCCATTTCAAAAACCGTGTACTCGCTCCCGTAATCCAGCGAGTAGTCGTAGTTTAGCTCTTTGGGCGTAAATTTCCGGAGTATGTTATAGACCCAGGGAAGGCTTCGTCGAAAAGGAAGCACCTCTCCGAACGGGACAAGGTGAATCTTGTCGTACCGCTGCTTCGATCGCTGCCCGTCCGGACAATACAGATACGCCGAATTGTACCGCTCGTAGCGGGCCTCTTGCCCGACCTGCTTGACCGCCGCCCCGTAAGCGCCGACGAGAATATATGCGGTATCCTTGGCATGTTCTTTCAGACCTGTGTCAAGCGTTTGGAATACCTCCCTGGCGTTATCGCTATAGATGGGCCAAATGGCCTCATCGAGCACGCCCTGGACCATAGTTTCAGGCCAGACAATCAACTCAGCGCCGGCTCTGGCGGCGGCTTGGCTGTGGACCATCAAATCGTCGAATATCGCTTCCTCGGCCTTAAATGCCCTCTTCAGGGACTGCGGCACGTTCGACTGCATAGAAGCCACCAAGGGCCCGGCTTCGATGAATTCGCCGGCTTGACCTATCCGCCATCGCCCGTAGAGTATTGTCCCGGCCACCGCACCGCCCACAATGGCTATCCTGGCGAACTGGCCGATTGCGAACTTGCGTTTGCGGCGCAACTGCCCCCCCCGCGCGGCCATCATCAGATCGGCGGCCAGCCCGTTGACCATCCCGACCAGGAAAGAGACGCCCCCGGCCCCGAAAATGTCCGCTATCTGGATGATCGTGATGTTGCGATACTGGCTGTGCCCGAGAAGCCGCCACAAAAAACCGCCCAAAAACAGCCCCTGCATCTGCTCGATGCCCACAATGAACACCGGCAAGGCCAGAAAAAGCGGCAGGTTCTTACCCCTGCACCAGCGAACCCCTAACACCAGGATCGGCCAGAGCAGGGCCGTATATAGGCAAAATACTACCCAGCCGATGATTGTTATCGGAACCACCCAGTAAAGACTGACCATCCAGTAGAAAGCCGACACTATATACGCCGCGAACATCTGCGGACCGGCCTTCCCGCGCGGCGAGCAACCCAGCACAAATGGAACAAAGGCCACCCACGCCAGAAAAGCCCACCCAAAGGGAGGCTGAATAACCGTCAAGATCGCCGCACTGACGATGAAGGCCGGCGTCATCGGCAATGCCGGTCTCAATCGCCCGCAAATCCACCGCACGGTCCTCTTGGGGACCGTCCAAAGCAAGAACAGGCCGACCAG
>JAFGTU010000129.1 GCA_016933985.1 Sedimentisphaerales bacterium
CAATATTAGACCCGCTCCGCCCCCATCAAAATCCGCCCGATCTTGCCCCCAAGCATCGAGTATCGAGTATCCACCATCGAGAATCGAGAATCCTTCTCCTCCTCCCTCCCATCTTACCACCCTTGCCTTTCTTTGTGGCTTCGAGCCTTCGTGGCAACGAACCTTTTATGCAAAACAAACCCAATTTCAAAATAGGCAAAATCACCTTAACTCCTTACCCAAAAAAGAATTATGGAGGTTTTCCACTCCGCCCCAAGCAGAAAAACAAACCCAATCAAACCCAATTCATCGCGGAGAAACTGGATTCGCCATCTGTCCTCCGTCGCTTGGCCACCTCTCCATCTCGTTTAGCCCTCGGACCTGTGCCGAGGGTCATTCTTCTAATTGCCAGCCCCCACAATCATTTCCGCAAGCCTCACCCGCGCTTTCTCATATTCGGCGGGGTCCGGCTGCCACTCGAACCACGACTCGGCCAGAGGCTCAACCACTTTCCGAGCCTCGCCCGCCAAGCCCTTGCGTTCGAGGATGGCCATATATTCGTAGTCCTCGACCGAATCCCGCAAAGCCTTCAGCCGCAAGCTCGGCGCAATCCCATCGTACCCAACATCCCGCCCCGGATAGACAATCGTCCCCTCGCCGTTATAGACCAGCTTCTCCCCCCCATAAGTCCAGCCGTCGGTCCATGGATCAGAAGTCTGCCGCCAATACGACATCCCGCCCCAGTACAGCAAGCCCCGAATCCCATACCGCCACGAAATCCACGCCGGCACGCGGTAATTCAGCAGCGGATAGTCGATATGCCACCACGGGCTCGGCTGCGGCCCCTGGCACAAAGCCGTATAAGTCCAGATGGCTTCTCCCAGCGCCTGCCGCTTCGCTGCACTTTCCGCCCTGAACAGGTGGAACAGCGGACACCATATATCCACGGCCCCATGCAGCTCGCCCCAGGCAGAATCCGCCCCGCCCATCCCCTTCTCCGTCCACGTCTGCTCGACGACCATGACCTTCACCACCGACTTCACCTCCCGAATCGCCCGCCCCCACCTCTGCACAAACTTATAAGCCTCCTCGTCGTTAGGCTCATCCTTCAAATATATATAGAACGTCACCCCCGGCCGATCCAGCTTCGCCGCCGCAACATCCCACGCCTTCAGCCACGCGTAGAGCTTGTCGCGCTCCTTCTCCGGGTCATTGACGATACCCACAGGGCTGCGAACATTGATCGCATTGACGTGATAACGATCGACAAATTCGCGCAGCTCGCGAATCTGCTCATCCGGAATCCGAAACGAGCCGTCCGCCTGGGCCTCCGGCCCCAGCCCATGCCACGGAGTCGCATTGAGCCGATGCTCCGTAAGCATCTCGGCGCACTGAATCTCCACCGCCTCCCAATCCGAAGGCTCTTTCTCCTTGCCCTCTTTGGCCCGCTCGCGATAATAGCTCCTCATCCGCCCCGCAGGAGACCCAAGCGCCGTCTGCAACGTGGAGACACGCGGCAGCGCAAAATCCCATACAGTCAGCGCCACGGGGATATCGATGATCTTGCCCCCCTCCGCTTTAACGCGGTACGTCCCCCGGTACTCGTCCGCCTGCGCCTCAGCGGGGACATAGATATCCACCCAAAATCCGTGCGTCTCTTCGGCAGGCAGGTCAAACGGGACCGCCCTGAACCTCGCCTTGCCCAACGGCTCGCCCGTCACCGGATGCCGCAGCGGAATCAAAGGATCGGGATACCACCCGGGCTTAAAGGCCTTGTTTCGATAAGTCCCTTTGGTCAGCTCCATCTGATGCTGCCTATACAGCCGGGCATCTTCGCCCCGCAAGACCGCCCCGCCGGGCCCCTTCAAATCGCCCGCTTCGACGGTTATGCTCGCCACGGCGGCGTCGCTGCGCAGAAGAATCTGAAATCCCTCCCATTCGTTCTTCGCCGCCGAAATCTTAACGGCCGTCTCAGTCCCGGCAGCGTCATCCCGCAGCACTCGCCGGGTCGTGACGTCCGTCCAGACCCGCAACTCCGCCCCCGCCGTCTCCAACCCAACAACGCACAAAACCGCGCCCGCCAAAAGACAAACACACGTCTTATTCATGGTTCCACCCCATACTCAAATCCGGATACACTGTCGATTCGTCACAGCACCACAAACGCCTGTGCCATATTCCCAACAGGATACCACCCCCGCCCCAAGAAACCAAGCCATTTTGCGGTTATACCGGAGCCTGTTGCCACGAGCGTTCGACAGCCGCAAATCCTTGCTTTTCCGCCCCGTTTCTGCTATGCTTGTCTTAGTCTGAATCCAGCAGAAACCAGTCATGAGGCGCCAATGCAAAGAATCACATCAGCCGGCACGACAATCCTAATTGCTATCACCCTCTGCATATTTGCAGGTTCCCCCGCGGCACTGGCCTCCGGCTCAGCAAATCCCGGCTCAACGCGGCTGCTCGATGGATTTCTCGAAGGCCCGATGGCCGGTGTCGAGGAGATCATCTTCGCCGCACGGCAGGACGGAGCGGGCGGCCACTGGTACGAGAACTTCGGCTACTATGCCCAGGATGCAAGCCGCAAGGTATATCGCGCAATGGGCCAACTGTGCAGCCTCAACATCAGGACCGGCCTCCTCCGCGTCATACTCGACGACAAAGAAGGCTCCGTCCGTGACCCGCAGGTCCACTACGACGCCCGGAAGATACTTTTCTCCTATCGAAAGGCCGGCTCCGACTACTTCGGCCTCTACGAAATAAACGCCGACGGCTCAGAACTAAGACAGCTAACCGATGGCCCCTACGACGACATTGAGCCGACCTACCTCAGCGACGGCTCAATCATGTTCTGCTCCAGCAGATGCAAGAGATGGGTCAACTGCTGGTACTCGCAGGTCGCCGTCCTATACCGTTGCGACGGCGATGGCTCCAACATCTCTGCGATCTCAGCCAACATCGAGCACGACAACACCCCCTGGCCCCTGCCCGACGGCCGGGTGCTGTACCAGCGATGGGAATATGTCGATCGCAGCAGAGTCGCATTTCAGCACCTCTGGACATGCAACCCCGACGGCACGGGCCAGATGGTATTCTACGGAAATATGCACCCCAATACACTGATGATAGACGCCAAGCCCATCCCCAACACCGACAACAAGGTCGTCGCAATCTTCTCCCCGGGCCACGGCAGGGCCGAGCACGCCGGCGCCGTCACCATCCTAACCCCGAAATCAGGCCCCGACGACCTCGGCGCAGCGCACAAGCTAAACGAAGTACCCGAATACCGCGACCCCTGGGCATTCTCCGAAGACTGCTTCCTCGTCGCCAAAGGCCCCGCCCTGCTAGTGATGAACGGCCGGGGGCAAACGGAAGAAATCTTCCGCCTGCCCCGCCAGCTCGTCGAAGCAGAGGTCCACATCCACGAGCCGCGTCCTCTAATCCAACGAGCACGCGAGCGGCTAATCCCATCCCGCACCGCACCAGCGGACTGCACAGGAAAGCTCGTCCTGGCCAATGTCTATCGGGGCCGGCGAATGGAAGGGGTCGAACCCGGCGACATAACAAAGCTTCTCGTCATGGAGACCCTCCCCAAACCGGTCAACTTCACCGGGAAGATGCCGCCCATCAGCTTCGGCGGGACCTTCACCCTCGTCAGAATCCTCGGGACCGTACCCGTCGAGGCCGACGGCTCGGCCTACATGGAGCTGCCCGCAAAACGCCCGCTCTTCTTCGTCGCGCTCGATGAAAACAACAATTCCGTGAAACGAATGCACAGCTTCCTGACAGTAATGCCCGGAGAGACAACAAGCTGCATCGGATGCCACGAGCAGCGAACGCGAGCACCAATGAATATAGGCGCCAAATCCGTCTTCGCGCTTGGGCGACCCGTGCAAAAAATAATGCCCATCCCAGGCATCCCGGAGGTATTCGACTACCCACGCGACATCCAGCCGATCCTCGACAAACACTGCATAGAATGTCACGACTACGACAAACGACAAGGCCGAGTAATCCTCACGGGCGACCGAGGCCCAATCTATTCGCACAGCTATTACACGCTGACCGTCCGCAATCAGCAGGTTATGGACGGCCGAGACAGAATGCGGACAAATCTCCCACCACGCGCCGTAGGAACCAGCGCCAGCCCGTTGATGAAAATAATCGACGGCAGCCACTACGATGCAAAGCTGACCGCTCACGAACAGGATATGATTCGCTACTGGATAGAGGCCGGCGCGCCATACCCAGGCACTTATGCCGCACTCGGTTCCGGAATGATAGGAGGCTTCCCAAAGAGCCAGCTTGATACGTCCGACCGCGCCTGGCCCGAATCACAGGCCGCCGCAGAGGCCATTCAGCGCCGATGCCTCTCCTGCCACGACAAACGGCTGCCTGTACCTCGCTACCTCTCCGACAACCTCGACCTGATCCTCTCGAACCCGAGCTTCGACGACATCCGCTGCAAGATGTCGCGCCACATAATGTTCAACCTGACCCGTCCCGAAAAATCCCTCATCCTTCTCGCCCCTCTGGCCCGCAGCTCCGGCGGTCACGGGCTCTGCCGCGACGCCGAGGCGAAACCGGTTACGGTCTTCGCCGACAGAAGCGATCCGGACTATCAGAAGATCCTCGCAATGTGCACGGCCGGAAAGAATTACCTCGATAGAATAAAACGCTTCGACATGTCCGGCTTTGCCCCTCTGCCTCAGTACGTCCGCGAGATGAAGAGATTCGGAATCATAACAGACACCACAACCCCCATCGGCCCTTACTCAACCGACCAGGCATACTGGCGGTCGCTCTGGTACGAACCACCGCCCCAATAGCAAATCAAGGCTGTGCCCTTCATACAAAAAACCGCAAATCCTGGGCCGTACACGGCAAACCGCTTTCTCAGGGGCCCAAAAAAAACGCGTCATATCAGCCTTAACTGCTTTTATTACAAGTACTTACGTATTTTCAAAGACATTTTTCTTGCTTTTTGCCGCCCTTTCGGTTATTATAGCTGCATAGTAAGGGATGAAACGAATTGTTGTTCTGGCTCCCGAGGACCGGCGATGACAAAATTCTATTACGAGACGTGGCTTCCGTTTACATTAACCAAGAGGCGAATTCTCTTCCTCGCCATCGCAAGCTATCTCGCCCTGTGCTGACGGACTGATTGGCCCAATCCTTTTCCCTTCTGCCCGGCCCGCCGCCACGGGAGCGTTTCTTTGGGCATTCCCATCTTCCGCCCCTTCTCAAACACTTTCGTACTACAATCCATCAAGACGTTGTTTTTCATGGGTTATTTTCATGCCGCCAGTTCCGTAAGTCCTTCTATGTCAAAGACTAAAGACCACATTAACGCCCATGCGAACTTTCGCGATGGTGGCCACTTATCTGGCTTCGGCTGGGGGGTGTTTGAAAAGATCAAACAGCCTCG
>JAFGTU010000130.1 GCA_016933985.1 Sedimentisphaerales bacterium
CCCGAATATATTCTGTCCGGGCTGGCGGTGGGCGTCGTCCCACGAATAACCCGTCAGGCTTACGGGCGAGGAGCCGGTATTGGTCAATTCCCACCAGTCGCCGTCTGACCCGACGTGATGGCTCTTGCTCATGATTTCGGTGATTACGAGTTCCGCATTGGCTGTTGCAATAAAGCAGAAACCCACAAGAATCGATAGAATTACCGTCCGGTTTCTTTTGCTCATCTTAAATCCCTTCGATTTTTTTGTTGACTATGTTCCTCCAGCCAGTGATGGGCTATAGAATGAAATTGCATCTAATTTCTTCCTAAAGGGTGCTCCGCCGCAAGGCGTCCTGCGGGCTGCACGGTTTGGCGCGCTTTCGAAGCACTCCCGTACACTTCGAGCTTCATAATAACAAGCTTATATCTCCTTGTCAACGAATTTCCCGGCAATTTCGCCGGCCCATGCCGCCGCAAAGCCCGCAAATGCCGCATTTTCCCGCTTTTCACAAAAAACGCCGAGTCATTCCCGCACCCGTTCGGCTACGCTCAGGGCAGAGCTTGATGCGGAATCCACACACCCGTGCACTCATTTCCCTCTCCCGTTCCGCCGTACCCGTTTGGCCACCGTCGGCCACAATTCTTGTTTTCGTACCCCGGCTTCTTGACAATAACCCGTATTTATGCTACCATCACGGCTGTGGAGTGTTGGAGTGATGTGTATGGTGTCGTATGTAAAGTGTTCGATAGCTTACCGCCTTGAATTGATATTCCTGGTGGTTTGCATGACGTGTTTGCCCGCCCACGCAAGGAACCCCTACCGCAAAGTCTTCTTTCAAGCTTATCCTCAGGCAAGGGGCTCGGTGCTTGATGATGTCCCAAGCCACGCGGGTCATTGTGGTGTTTGCCATTATGACTTCGGCGGTGGAGGCCCAAGAAATCCTTACGGTTCGGACGTTGAGGCGACTGCCAACCGAGACAAGGATGATATCCTTGGTCTTGCGGACACAGACTCGGATGGCGATGGATTCAGCAACGGCAAAGAGATAACCGATACTTCCACTTTTAGCAATACGCCCACCTTCCCCGGCCTGACGCCTGCAAACCTGGGCAGCGTATCCAATGTCGATACCGCCGATATCAGAGATCATCTTGTCCCTACCACCGGCTCGGACACGACCCCGCCGACCGTTGCACTCATTACGCCCAACGGAGGCGAGACCTACGAGGCAAATACGGGAACAACCGTCCAATGGATCGCCGGCGATGCCGGTGGAATCGCCGCCGTTGACCTCTACGTCTCGCTCGACGGAGGCATAACCTTCAATCCCGTTGCGTTGGGCCTGTCCAATACCGGCACCAGCGAATGGTTCCCCGCCAACCGCCCCACCGCTCAGGCACTTTTCCGTGCCGTAGCGACCGACAATGCATTCAATACCGCCGCGGACGAGAGCGATTCTGTCTTCATGATTGTGTCCCCTCCCGGCGGAACTGTCCCCACCACACTCAGGGATTTCGACCAGCCGGGCAGCCAGCCTTTCGAGGCAGGCATATTGAATCCTCCGTCTGCCTGCGCCGTATGTCACGGCAACTACGATCCCGAAGTCGAACCTTTCAATAACTGGCGGGGCAGCATGATGGCGCAGGCGTCGCTTGATCCCTTGTTTAGAGCCAATATGGTTATCGCCAACCAGGATGCCACCGACTCGGGCGACCTTTGTCTGCGGTGTCATTTACCCCGAGGATGGCTCCAGGGCCGGTCCGTGCCCACGGACGGCAGCAGAATGCTCTCTACCGATATGAGCGGTGTCGCCTGCGACTTGTGCCACCGCCTGGTTGATCCCATTTTTGACCCCCATCAGAATCCCCTGGCAGACGAGGATATACTCGCCGGGCTGGTTTTCCCGGCCGCTGATTTCGCCAACGGTATGTACACTATCGATCCCACCGGTGCTCGCCGCGGACCTTTCATCGATGCCACGACCGGTCATCCGATTCTCGTCTCGCCGTTCCACCGCGAGGCGGCTATTTGCGGAACCTGTCACGATGTTAGCAACCCCGCATTTGAAAAGGATGGAACCGGCAACTACGTCCCCAACGCCTTCGACACAACGGCTTCAAGCTTCTCGTCGCACAGCCTCCTGCCCGTTGAGCGCACATACAGCGAATGGTTCTACAGTTCCTACAATACGCCCGAAGGCGTTTATGCCCCTCAGTTCGGCGGCAACAAGGAGTTTGTATCAACCTGTCAGGATTGTCACATGCGGGATGTGACCGGCCGCGGATGTAATTACGGCACGCCTCCACTGCGCACGGACCTGCCGTTGCACGACATGACCGGCGGCAGTACATGGCTTCCCGGTCTGCTGAATGAGCTGTTCCCGGGCCAGGTCGATCCGAATGCTATACAGGCTGGAATAGCGCGCGCCAGGTACATGCTTCGAAATGCCGCTCACATCGAGGCAACCGTAGAGAATCTGACGCTGAAAGTCACCGTTACAAACAACACAGGACACAAGCTTCCGACGGGCTATCCGGAGGGACGCCGAATGTGGATTAACGTGAAATTCTACGACGCCGCAATGTCGCTCATCTCCGAATCGGGCGCTTATGACGCCGATACAGGCCAAATATCGGATGACGCGGAGGCCAGAATATACGAGGTCAAACCCGGTCTCGACTCGATTACAGCCCCGCTTGCTGGTGAGCCGAACGGCCCGTCGTTCCATTTTGTTCTAAACAACAAGGTTTACAAGGACAACAGAATCCCGCCAAGGGGCTTTACAAATGCAGCATTCAAAGATTTCGGCGGTGCCCCGGTTGATTACAGTTACGAAGACGGTCAATACTGGGACCAAATCTTATACGCTATACCTTCGGGCGCAGTCTCCGCCCAGGTCACTCTTCACTATCAAAGCACCAGCAAAGAGTTCATTGAATTTCTTCGCGACGAGAATACGACCGACGGCATAGGCCAACAGATGTACGACTTATGGAACAACAACGGCAAGTGCCCTCCCGAAGTGATGCAGACCGTCTCCGTGCCTTCACTGCTGCAGGCTGATTTCGACAATACCGGTGACATCGATTTTATAGATTTCGCCTTGTTCTCGGCGTATTGGTCCGCTGATTGTTCTAGCGAGCCCTGCGGCCAGGCAAATCTTGACGGCAAAAACGGCATCGATTTTGCCGACCTCGCCCTCTTCGCAGATATCTGGCTCTGGGGAAAATAGAATTCCTCACCCCCGACTCGTCCTCTCCGCGACTTCACGGCCAATACTGTTTGTAATTGTGCCTTATATCCTTCGGGAAATTCAAACACGCATACTCCCCGCGGTGCTTCCTGGCAACCTCATCGTACGCATTTGCAGCTTCCAATTAGTCGGCGTAGTACCCGGAAGGATACATATGGCACGAGTTAGCCACGAAATTCCCCAGCGCGGCTTCGCTTTGCTCAGCCGCAACCAAAAGAAGTCATAGAAATAAGTTTATGCTAAAGTATAGTAGCATCCTCTCA
>JAFGTU010000131.1 GCA_016933985.1 Sedimentisphaerales bacterium
AACTTCGCCGATGACGAAGAGCTTCTGATTTTGGCGGCGAAGGCTGGGTGCAGAGGCGTCTTCATCGGGTTTGAGTCTCCAACGCCGGAAGGGCTTCGGGAGATCGGCAAGAAATTCAACCTTCTTAAAGGACGGGATTTCCGCGCCTCAGTACGGTGGATACAACGGCACAACATTCTGGTAGTCGGCTCGTTTATCATCGGTTTGGACATAGACAAACCGGGCGTCGGCAAACGTATCGCCGAGGCAGCCAGTCAGTACGGCGTGGACAATCTCAACGCGCTGTTCTTGACTCCCTTGCCCGGCACGAAACTGTGGGACCGGATGAAATCGGAGGACCGCATTGCCCTCAATAAATTCCCGGAAGACTGGAAATACTACACGCTCACCTTTCCCGTAGCTCGGTATAAGCATTTGTCCCTGGACGGTATCATCGAAGAAATGCTGGCGTGCGACGGGGAATTCTATTCCATGCCGAGAATTCTGCGCAGAGCCTTGGGTAATTTATGGCATCGCCGCCAGCCGCTGATCAGCTTGGTGGGAAATCTCTCATACAGAAGGAATCTCAGGCTGAACGGTAAGGCATACGCGAACCTGAAGAGTTACTCGGATAACGGGCACAATGATCTTCGTGGGATTTGATTAAAACTGCTAACAATTGGGGTGGCTGATCGAATACGATATGTACGATACGCAATACCAGAGCATTTCAATAATAGGCGATGGCGGCATGGGGACCGTTCTGGCCGTCATCCTCTGCGAAAAGGCCCACGCCTTGCTCGCCCAGGCCGAGTGCGCCCACGAACCGCGGCAATACGCCCTGAAAGTCAAAATCTGGGGCTACGACGCAGACCAGTTGTCGCAGACGGCCCGCCGCCGGGAGAACAAGAAATTCCTCCCCGGCCGCAAGATTCCCCAGGCCCTGATCTTCGAGCCGGACGACGCCAGAATAATGGCCGGCGCAGACCTGATTGTCTCCGCCGTCCCTTGCCAGTTTATGCGCAGCGTCTGGACCCGCCTGGCCGCTCACCTGCCTCCTTCGGTCCCGATAGTCTCGGTCGCCAAGGGCATCGAGAACGATACCCTCCTTCGCCCGACACAAATCCTTTCTGATGTTTTAGGCAAAGCCGGCGGGCCGGCAGCGATGCACCTGGCCGTACTTTCAGGCCCGACTATTGCCGACGAGTTGGCCCGCAAGCTCCCCGCCACCGCCTGCGTGGCCTCCGACGACCAGCCCCTCGCAGAAAAAATCCAGCATACCTTCTCCGATGACGTCCCCTGGCTTAGGGTATATACAAACGCCGACATTATCGGAGTGGAGCTGGCCGGCGCGATGAAGAATGTAATCGCCATCGCCGCCGGTCTGATCGACGGGACCGGACTCGGCGACAACGCAAAGGCCGCCCTCCTCACACGCGGCTTGGCCGAGATTACGCGCCTCGGCGTCGCAATGGGCGCAAATCCCCAGACATTCGCAGGACTGGCCGGCCTCGGAGATCTGGTGACTACCTGTATCTCGCCCACGGGGAGAAACCGCTCGTTCGGCGAAAGAATCGGCAGGGGACAAACCGTCCGCCAGGCCCACGATGCAACAGAATCCGTCGTAGAGGGAATCGCAACCTGCGAATCAGTAGTGGCCCTCGCCGATCGACACAAAATCGAAATGCCCATCACGCAGGCAATCTACCAGGTTCTCTTTGAAGAAAAGCCTCTAAACCAGGCCGTCGCAGACCTCATGTGCCGAGAGTTGAAGCCCGAATAGTGCCCCAGCCCTCAGAAAATGTATCAATTTCCCCGCCTTACGGCGGAAACTCCCGGAACTTATGTGAAAAATCACGAATTTGGCGTTTTTCGGCTGGAAAAGTCCCCGACAACTTGGTAAAATAGGGAACTACAGGTCTGGCAGTCGGGACCCTGATGACGGAATCGCAGTCTCGCCGGGCAGCCCTGGTATTTTGGAGTTTGGCTTATCAGTGCGTCCATACCACTGATTGCTGCAGATCTGGGTGTGCTGGAAGAAAGATGCATTGCATGAGAATAGAAGATGTTACCAATTGACGGGGGCCAAAGGAGAATCGCAATGTGTGAAAAGCGAATTAGTCTGGTTGTATCGGTCTTGATACTGGGCCTGCTGATTGCAGGCAATGCTTTCGGCACTGTTATCGACCGGAGAATCGACAACGATGACGACGACGCCGAGCAGATTGTCGGCGGTGCGGCGGACACGACCAGCAGCGACCTGGAGTTGCCCTATGAGGAGCCCAACCAGGTGAACCTGCAGGTGGCGGGGATGCGCTTCAGGGATATTCCAGTTCCGCAAGGCGCGCCGATTGTCTCTGCATACATTCAGTTTCAGGTCGATGAGACCAAAGCCGGCGATCAGCCCGTGAATCTGATAATTGACGGCGAGCTTGCCCTCGATGCGCAAGATTTCGCTTCCTGGGCCGAGATTGAGGACAGGCCACGAACGTCGGCGAGAGTTTCCTGGTCGGTCCCCAATTGGACGACCGCCAACCAACAAGGTGCGGATCAGCGCAGTGGCGATCTTACGGCGATAATCCGGGAGATAGTGAATCAGCCAAGCTGGGTTCCCGGAAATGCAATCGTTTTGATTATCTCCGACGATCCGGCAAACCCCTCCCAGGGCGTCCGATGCGCCGAGGCTCATGACGGCAGCACAAGCGGCGCGCCCATGCTCCATATCGAGTACTTAACGGCCTGGGCCTCGCAGCCCCAGCCGGCTGACGGCCAGTTCATTAATTCGCTCTCCGTCCTCCTTTCCTGGGCCCGCGGCGACTATCGCTGGGCAAGCCATGTCTATTTCGGCGATAACCGCGCAAACGTAGAGGCCGGCACCGGAGGAACCGATAAGGGCTTGACCTATCGAAACACCTATCCCCTCGCCGGACTCCTGCCCGAAACAACTTATTATTGGAAAATCGACGAAGTCAACAACACCCACCCCGATAGTCCATGGGTGGGCGAAATCTGGTCCTTTACAACCATGTCCGATAAGGCCACGAACCCCGATCCTGCCGACGGCGCCGTAAACGTGCTAAAAAATGTCACTCTGAGCTGGGATGCCGGCATGGACATGGACCACCAGAATATATTTATCGGCACGAACTACAACACCGTCCTGAATGCGACGACGCCCACAGCTAATACCACCGCCACAAGCTGGGATCCGAATGGTCTTGTTGTCAACGGACAGACGTACTATTGGCGAATCGACACTTATGATACATCCGCTGGATCGCACAAAGGCCCGGTCTGGAGCTTCTCGACCATGCCGGCAATACCGATAGACGATCCCAACCTTATCGGATGGTGGACTTTCGAGGAGCAATCGGGTTCCTATGCGATAGACCGCTCCGGCCATGATAATGTTGGAATATTCGTCGGCGATCCACAGCGGCTGGCCGGTTATGACGGCAAAGCACTCGATCTCGACGGAGACGACTTCATGCGAATTGACGACGTTGCCGACGACGTCACGAGCAGCAATGTTACGCTAAGCGCATGGGTCAAGACGACGGTCGCCAACAGCGATTGGTATGCCTGCAATGAAGCCACCGGCAGCGGAAACGTGCTGATATTCGCAATTGTAGGCGGACAGCCGGCCGTCCTCGATGCTAACAACGCTTATGAAGGCCTACCGACCACCGCCGTAAACGACGGCCTCTGGCACATGCTGACTTATGTCTGCGACGGAGCAACCGGATACATCTACGTTGACGGCGTCCTGCGGAACACGCACGAGGCCCAAATTAACTTCAGCCCCGACGACCGATGGTCGCTCGGACAGGAATGGGATAGTGCCACCCCAACGGAGTTCCTCACCGGAACAATCGACGATGTGAGGCTCTACAACAAGCCCCTCACCGAGATCGAAATCCGTGATGTCATGCGGATCAATGCAGATCGTGCTTGGAACCCGAGCCCGCAGCAGGGCGCAACGCCAACACTCGGTGAATTCCTCAGGCTGGAGTGGTCCTCCGGAGAGGGGGCGACAAGGCACGATGTCTATTTCGGAACCAACCCACAGGCCGTCGCATCTGCCGATACCGTAAATACTCTCGCAGTGTATAAGGGCAGACGAATCACGCCTAACTTTGACCCCGGCGACCTGGAGCTCGGCACGACCTACTTCTGGAGAATCGACGAAGTCAAATCCGATCTGAGCATCACAAAAGGTGTTCTATGGAGCTTCAAGATCGAGGACTTTCTCGTGGTCGACGACTTCGAGAGTTATGTTGCCTGGGGCTTGCCGGGCGACCAGGTATATGAAATCTGGCGGGACGCCTTCGGCGACTGCTCTCCGGGCAACGGCAACAGCACCGGCGCGGTCCTGACGGAGAATCCGGATCCTCCGGGACCGGCGATGGACGGCCAGTCGGTGAAGTATGATTTCGACAACGACGGCATGATCTATAATCTTTGCACTTCGAGCCAGGCGCCCGTGACAAACTTGTATTCGAGGATTGAGGCTCAGACAGCCAATTTGCCCTCCGGCATAGGCTCGGATTGGACAGTAACTGGCGCAAAGGCCCTGTCAATGAGGTTCTATGGCCGGCCCGGAAACGCCATGACCGAGGTGCTCTGGACACAGTTGCGGGACGCCGGCGGCTACGGCCAGAAGGTATTCTACGGCGACTTCGCGGGAGAAAGCCTCCAGGACTTCAATGAAGCCTCATGGCACGACTGGGACATCGACTTGGCCGATTTTGAGGTGGACCTTGCCCACGTTGTCAGCATCGTAATCGGCATCGGCCAGGAGGGTTCCGCCTCGCCCGGCGGCATGGGGACGCTGTATTTCGACGACATTCGGCTGTACGCCCCCAGGTTTATGCCGGAGCATCTGACGCCCAGGCCCACAGACTACGTCTTCGACGGAATCGTCGATTACCTCGACCTGACCGTAATGATCGAAGACTGGCTCATGACCGACTATTCCGCCGATCCGCTTATCGCCTGGTACAAGCTCGACGGCAACGCCGACGACAGCAGCGCCAACGCCTTCCACGGAACCTTGATGAATAATCCGACATTTGCAGCAGGCGCCGGCGACATCGGCATGGCCATCGACTGCAACGACGCCGACGACGACCAGTACGTCGATACCGACGTAAATGCTGTAGATATGGGCCTCGCCGGACGCGCACCCAGGACAATAACATCCTGGGTTTCCGTCCGCAGCTTCAATAGTGCGGGAGTATATGAGATGGGCACCGACAGCGACGGTCGGGAATTTGTCCTTCGCGTTCGCAGTTCCGTAGGCCAGTGGCAGGCCCGGTACGGAGGCAATGTTTATCACACAATCACAGGCCTCGATACGCGGGGCGATTGGACCCATTTTGCGCAGGTATATACCGGCGGCCACAGCCACGTTTACGTCAACGGCGAGCTGAGGTCGAGCATGGCCGTCAGGCTCGATACCGGAACGGACAAAGAATTCCACATAGCCAGGTGGAACAACAACTACTTTGACGGCCTGATTGACGATGTGCGAATATACAACAAGGCCCTGACCGAGGCGGAAATCGCAAGCGTCATGGCAGGCGGAACGGCCGTTGCCCAATACCATCCCGTCCCGTCCCCCATGAACCTGACGGACCCGGAAGCCGCCGGCTCAAGGGCCGTCAACTTCGCCGATTTCGCCGTCTTTATGGATGAATGGGCGCAAAAGCAGTTCTGGCCGTAGAAAACAACCGGCCCGCGCCGCCGATGTTTTGGAATATTTATCCTTGAATTGCGGTCACTCGTCGCTAAAATCTCACCGTGCGGAGTCGGACTGGATTGTTTTGGGAGGATGGGAATACTCTAACACCTGAAAAGAACTAACAAGGGCCACGGCGCCGTGCGCGAGAAAGCCAAAACTATTCAATACATCA
>JAFGTU010000132.1 GCA_016933985.1 Sedimentisphaerales bacterium
ATTTCACAGAGGGGAACCTCTCCGGCTCCACGTTCACCACCTCAACGTTATCGTCGCCTCGCAGGCCGGCCACGGCTATCGTCTCCCGGTCTATCGCTAAGCAGTTGTTCCACCCCCCGCGGTGATCAACGTGCCTGCCCATCAGGTTTATCCGGCCCGGCGCCCGAACGATGCAGACCTTCTCCTCAAATCCGAACCGCTCCCCATAGAGCCTAAGCACCCGTATTAAATCCCCGCGTTTTTCCTCGTACAGCCCCTCATGCACGCCATATACGCCCTCCACCCACCGACGAAGCTCAGCCGTATTTCTCTCAATCTTCCCCAGCCATTCGCTCACCGTGCAATACTGGCCTGCCTTTAGCCCAGCCCTCGGCGGAACCTCAGGCGTTTTCTTCCTCCGCCTAACATAGTCCTGAATCGCCAGAAGCTCATCCGGCGAATTGAAACCCTGTATCCAATCCCCGTCCTCGATCGGCACGGTCTTGATGCTAAACTTGCGCTTACCCCCGCCGTCCTTGACCCCCGCCAAATGACGCACAACGTCCGTCAGGTAATACTCCCCTTGAGCGTTGTCATTATCGATCATTCCAACGCCCGCATAGAAGGCCGCAGATTTGAAAAGATACAGGCTCGGGTTTACCCCTGCGCAGCTCTTCTCGATCTCCTCCGCCGAATACCGCCTGCCCGCTATCGTAAGATTATACCGCTGCGACCGCAAAATCTCCTCAAGTCCCCTCTTGTCGATTTCGTCCCCCTCGCCGCCCAACGCCAATAATTCTCCAACTGCAACGCCTTGCTTGCCTGGATTGGGTATATGCCTGTCAATAACCTCACGAATCGCAGCCTTAGTGATCTCCACGCCGCCCCCGACTGCCCTATTCAGCTCATCCGCAATCGCCTGCCGAGCCGCATCTATGCTCTCGATAATGCCCACAGCCTGTCCGGCATCATCCGCCAGCACCCTGCCGCCCGAACGCTCCGTGAATTCAGTCTTGGGTATGGTCAGCAGCGCCAAATCCGCCTCCTCTTCGCCGAATCCGCCAACCAGGGCGGCTACAGCCGACCGCTCGATGAATTTGTCTCCCATCGTCACCAGAACGTAGCCCTCGTGGCCCTGCTTCTGTAACGCCTCGGCGGCCGCCTTCGCAGCGTGGCCAGTCCCCAACTGAGGCTCCTGAACAACGTAACCAATCCCGGCACGCTCCTTCCCGATGGTTTCCCTTACCTGCTCGGCCCCGTGACCGACCACAATCAAAAAACTCGCAAACGACTCCGCACCCACAGTCGCAATGACCCGGTTGATCGCAGGAACCCCGTCGATCTCGAAACAGACCTTCGGCGTCCCGGGCCTGCCCATTCGAGTACCCTTCCCCGCCGCCAATATGACAACCACCGTCTGCCCAGCAATCTCTTCACGCCTTGAACTATTCATTGTGCCAAATACATTTACCCCCCAAAAGCAGAATTGCAAGCCTTTTTCCCCGCCCAAACCGCCGCCTTTTCTCTTGACCCTCTCTCCCAAAAAACGCACAGTATTATTCCATTGCAAAATGTGGTTAATAAGCAGATGGCCTTGTCATTATGGATAGACGAAAATCATTCACGCCGACCAGCACCGCAGCGCCATCGAGGGCGAACAGCTTAAGGTCAAGACAAAAAGCGAGGGCGTGAGCTTCTCCGACCAACAGGTCGGCATCTCGTCCTTTCCGCCGCTTTCCAACGGCCGACTCCTCTTCGTCCGCCTCCAGCGCGAAGGCGACCGCATCGAGTTGGCGATTCCACCTTCCGTCAAGCCCGGCAGATACACCTTCAGCGCCCGCCTGGTCACATCCTGGAACTACGGCGTTATTCGTCTCGCCCTAAACGATACTCACCTCGCCGACACCGTCGATACCTATGCCCCCGTCATCAACGCCAAGACCGTCGAGCTGGGAACGGTCGATATTCGACCGGAGGCAAACACGCTTACTCTCGAAGCTGTCGCCCGAAATCCCAAGTCAACCGGATACTACCTCGGTATTGACGCCCTAATGCTCGCCCCCGCACGCTCCCGGCCCCCAGACTAATCTGCGGAGCCAAGATGACCGGCATGGTCTGCCAAAAAACCTCTCCACGCATGGACCTCTTCATTCTGACAAATACCCGCCAAACGCGGAAGTGCAGGGGCTATTCACGCTCGGCCTCTATCATTCCAGCTTACTGAGAATAGCGACGGCTACTTGCTCGGCAAGAAGGCGAGAGCCGGCATCGTTGAAGTGAACATTCTTCGGTCTTTGAATCTCCCCCAGACGCAGCATCGCAAACGAATACAGGTCATTGACGGCAACACCATGCTTCTTCATCACCCTCTCGGCGACGACATTGTACTTCTTGGCATCACCTTGGACGCGAATACCAGTCCCATCCGGAACCGGCGTGGTGCTGGCGAATATCAGAGCGGCGCCGGTGCTCTTCAACCGCTTGACTAACTCTTCGAGGTTCTTTTCATATTCATCGATAGGAACTTGCTGCCGGCCCTTTTCAACAGGGACATTCTTGCCCTTCTCATCCACGTACTTGAGGTCGTGCAGCCCGTGGTTGAAGTGAATTACATCCCACTTGCTCTGCCCGAGCCACTGGTCGAGCTTATCGAGGCCGAAACGCGTATGCTGAGCGTTGCCCGGATTGTGCACCACCACTGCCTTATCTTCCAGCAGCTCCTTGACGCTCGGAAAATACCCTATGGAAATCGAGTCGCCGATTATCAAAACGTTGGGAAGTGCCGCTTGCTCCTTCCCCATCAGTTTGTCCAGCACGCGATTGGATACCTGCAGAATCGTTCCGTGGCGGGAGCCTTTGGGGAATTGAAGCTTGTCCGAGACGTCGGCCCAGTTCTTTAGGTCCTTCGATACTACCACGCCATAGCTGCGCTCTCTATACTTATCGAAATAGACGAACCAGGTATCCCCAATCTTTATGGCGGTCGGCCCTTCGGCCCAGTATTGGCCGGTGATAGCCTGCGAAGGCTCTGAATACGGCCCCTCGGCAGCTTTCGCCGTTGCCAGGCGGATGTTCTTCTGCGGCGGATGGACCGTCTCGTCTTTCAGGAACATCAGGTACTGCCGGCCGTCCCTCACAATCGTCGCATCAATAACGTTGAATCCGTGCTCATAAAGCAGCTTTGCCCTGCTGAACGATTCGAAGTCTTTCGTCGCGACGTAGTATATCCGATGGTTGTTATCGCCCTTCTTCTCGGTCTCCGGGAACCTGCCTGGAATCGTGCTGGCCCAGAAGATCAGGTATTGCCCATTCGCTTCGTCGTAGAAGACCTCCGGTGCCCAGCAGTTCTTGGCCTTACCCTCGTGGGCCATTACCTCAATGCACTTCTGCTCCGACCACTTGAGCAGGTCCCTGGAGTGCGCATAGCCGATGCCCTTCTCCCACCACCCGGTCGTCCAGACCATGTGGAACATCCCATCAGG